>CAZLRI010000246.1:0-4313 GCA_964561745.1 uncultured Pseudobdellovibrionaceae bacterium
CCGCCTACGTTTTAACCATTTTTTACTGCTTTCCTGAGGGGGAAGTTCCGTTACAGTTATGGTAACCATATTTCTACTAAGTTCATTGTACAGCATCAGCTATTTTAAAAAAGAAATTAAAGAAACTGATTTTACCAACAAACTTGCAAAACGATACGGAGCATTATGGTTTGGGGCACTTGGCGCCATGATACTTGTTTTTATTTCCAACAATATTGTCATCATGTGGGTTGGAATTGAAGCGACCACCCTTTTGACGGCATTCCTTATTTGCATTCACATCACACCTTCATCACTTGAAGCAATGTGGAAATATCTTTTGATGTGTTCGGTTGGTGTAGCAGTTGCTTTTATTGGAACCTTGTTAGTCGCTGCTTCTACATATACAACAGGGCTGCAAAGAACAGATTCCCTGCTATGGACCAATCTTATGAAAACAGCGACCACGCTTAACCCATCACTTTTGAAAGCTGGTTTTATTTTTTTGGTTATAGGTTATGGAACAAAAGCAGGATTGGCACCTATGCACAACTGGCTTCCGGATGCACATAGCCAAGCGCCAGCACCTGTCTCTGCTGTTTTTTCCGGTTTTCTTCTCAACACAGCCCTTTTTTGTATTTTAAAATATTTACCGATTATTGAAATAACAACAGGCAATGTTGGTTGGGGACGCAGCATTTTTGTAGTATTGGGAATTTTATCAATACTTGTAGCAGCGGTATTCATTGTTGCTCAACATGACATAAAACGCCTCCTTGCTTATCACAGCGTAGAACATCTTGGTATCATTGCTTTAGGCGTTGGCGTGGGCGGACTTGGACAATTTGCCGCCCTGTTTCACACATTGAATCATTCGTTGTGTAAAATGCTATCATTTTTTTGTGCAGGAAAATTGGGTCAAGTTTATCGAACTCATGACATGAGGCAAATAACAAGTGTGATTCGTTCCTCGCCAGTATGGGGAATCGGACTTATAGGAAGCCTTCTTGCTCTAATAGGAATTGCTCCTTTTGCTTTATTCTTAAGCGAGTTCATGATCCTCAAAGCAGCATATGACAATGGTTTGATTATAGCGGCAATTCTTTTTCTGGTAGGGCTTGGCATAGTCTTTGTCGGAGCGCTCAAACATGTTATATCAATGGCATGGGAACCATCCGCAAACCTGCCGGCAACTGAAAAAATATCCGTCTTTGAGGGCGCGTTAGTGTTCGTTATATTGGGAATTTTACTTATACTTGGACTCTGGATGCCGGAACCCCTCTCAAATGTGTTAACACAAGCCGCACATGTGCTTGGAGGGTATGCGTCATGACAAAATTCATCTCAACCCATAACGGCCACATTCTTTCAATGAACGATATCCCATGTTTGCCAATTCATGATTTTCTTGAAGAAATCGTTAAAGAAGTGAAAAACGGGGCACGAATTGCCTGCCTCTCAGTAAATCCCATGTTTGATGGAACAAAAATGCTCTTTGCGGTATTAGCGCAAAAAGAAACATCCTCTTTGCTCATTGCTTTTTCTGAAATCAAAAAAGATTTTCCATCTATCACGCCTAATTGCACACAGGTACATCTTTTCGAACGTGAAATAGCTGAACAATGGGGCGTAATACCTATTGGGCATCCTTGGTTAAAACCAGTTCGATTTGAAGAACCACATTTTAATTCTGCCAACGCATCAGACAAAAGACACCCAACAGAGTGCGGTGTTATGGAATATTTTCATATGGATGGTGAAGAGATTCACGAAGTTGCTGTTGGTCCTGTTCATGCAGGCATAATTGAACCCGGTCATTTCCGTTTTCAATGTCATGGCGAAACAGTATACCATCTTGAAATATCACTAGGTTATCAGCACAGAGGTGTTGAGAATGCACTTGTCACTAGTCCAAATAAGCGAAGAATTCATTACGCTGAAACTTTAGCTGGCGACACAACCATAGGACATGCCACTGCATATTGCCGTGCAATCGAATCTCTCTCAAAGATTAGCATAACTCCACGCGCTCAAATAATCCGTGGCATTGCCTTGGAACTTGAGCGGGTTGCAAACCACATTGGTGATCTTGGTGCACTTGCAGGTGATATTGGGTTTCTGCCAACTCAATCATACTGCGGACGTATACGAGGAGATGTTTTGAATTTAACTGCAGCTATTTGCGGAAACCGATTTGGCAGAGGTTTGGTTCGCCCCGGAGGTATAAATTTTGATATTACCGATAAAACAATCAACGATTTTCTTGAACGCATCAAGATTATCATGCGAGATTCCGAATCAGCAGTTAACTTATTATGGAACACTCCTTCGGTACTTGCAAGATTAGAAGGAACAGGAACAATTTCCTCAGAACTATGTAAAAACATTGGACTTGTAGGTGTTGCTGCAAGAGCCTGTGGTGAACATATAGATGTACGAAAAGACTTTCCATATGGAATTTATCGTTTTTCTCATATTCCAATTGCCACATGCCCTTCAGGAGATGTTTTTGCTCGGGCACTTGTACGCTGGCAGGAAGTAGAACGATCGTTAAACTTTGTTCAAGATCAATTGGAAGCATTGCCTCATGGCATCGTGCTAAATCCGATTTTTGAACTGTTACCGCAAAGTATGATAGTTACGTTAGTTGAAGGCTGGCGCGGCGAAATATGTCATGTAGCTTTTACAGACAATAAAAATCAATTATCCGGATATAAGATTGTTGATCCTTCATTTCATAATTGGTTTGGTTTGGCATGTGCCATGAGAAATCAGCAAATTTCCGATTTTCCGTTATGTAACAAAAGTTTTAATCTGTCATATTGCGGATATGATTTATAGTACAGGAGCTTAATTATGTTTGATATTATTCGTAGCAGATTAACACAGGGGTATCGCACCATGAAGTACCCTCATGGACCAGCGCCTGAATTGCCGGAACAATTTGTAGGAAAGCCTGAAATCCAGATAAACAAATGCAAAAACAATTGTGAATTTAAATGCATCAATGTCTGTCCAACCGGGGCGCTTAATACAATTAACATTAATAACGAAAAGAAAATATCGTTAGATATGGGCAAGTGCTTATTCTGTAAAGCTTGCCAAAACTCATGTTCTCATCATGCAATTAATTTTAGTCGCGACTATAAACTTTCGACTTTCACAAGAGAGGGTTTGGTTATTAAAGAAAATGATATTCCAAAATCCTGTACATCAAATGAAAAAATAAAAAAAATGTTTGGCAGGTCTTTGAAGCTAAGACAGGTTAGTGCTGGTGGTTGTAATGCATGTGAAGCTGATACAAATGTTCTTAACACTTTAGCTTGGGACTTGGACCGGTTTGGTATTCAATTCGTAGCCTCACCACGTCATGCAGACGGACTCTTTATAACAGGACCTGTTACTCAAAATATGAAAAAAGCTTTGTTAAAAACATATGAAGCTGTAGCATCGCCTAAAATTGTTATCGCTGCTGGCGCTTGTGCTATTTCAGGCGGTCCTTATATTGGACATAAAGAAGTGTGCGATGGTGTCACTGATATTTTACCTGTGGATCTTTTTATTCCCGGTTGCCCACCGCATCCTTTGACAATTCTCGATGGGTTACTTGGTTTTCTGGAGTTGATTTAACTCAAATCGTGCAGTTGAAAACTGAACGATTTGGGCAAACCCGCTAAATTGTGTCAGATCAAGGCGGAAAATAATTTTAGGAGGGAGGCGTATTTAGTGATACGTTGACCGACTAAAATTGTTTTCCAACGCAGAGATGGCGCAATTTTGCGAGTTTACCAAAAAATGCAACTGCATTTTTTGGGTTTAACATACCTATCTAAACACGCTTGCATATATATCATCACCCTGCACCCAAACAGCCGCGACATTACCGCTGCTATTTATAGCCAAATCCGGACTTGATGCTGCGCCACCATCTGCATCTCCAATAGCAACAGGATCGCTCCATAAACCAGAGCTTGCCAGATATCTGCTATAATAGACATTGTCATCCTCAATCCAAAGAACCATCGCATTTCCATTATTATCAATAGCAACTTTTGGAGTTGTTGCAGATATCAAACCTCCAATTACAGTTTCCGTAAAAGAACTCCCATTATAATATGATGTATATATGCGAGCGTCCCTCACACTAACTATCATTGCTAAACCAGTATCGCTTAAAGCTACTTGAGGCACAGAATGTGGAGCTGTTTCATTAACCGCAGCATACCCGCTCCACGATCCATTCAAATAATAGTTATACATAAGCTGACCTGCCTGAATCCATACAGCAAATGCATCCTGACTGGCATTTACAGCTACGTGAGGAGCTGAAGCAG
>CAZLRI010000247.1:0-4295 GCA_964561745.1 uncultured Pseudobdellovibrionaceae bacterium
CCCTGTTCCATGGGTCTATTACCTTCGTCCAATTGCCAACTGCATCATACTCATATTTTACTACCAACCCATTTGGCTGAGTCTCTTGAATTCATCTATTTAATTTTCAAAGAGCAATTAAGAAAAAAATCAGACTTGAATTGGATGTATCAATTTACAATTTAAGATACGACCCCATTCTGTCTCCTATGCAAGCAAGTGGAAGAATGAGAAATATTAAAATCAAAAATAAACTTTCTATGCCGCCAGCGAAATAAGATGAAATGAGATAAGTACAAGCAATAATTAACGAAATGATTCTCTTCCAATCCAATATTTATGCTCTCTTCTATTTGATCTTTATCTCTTCAATATACTTTTGCACTAATTTCCTAATTCTTGAATCCTTATCGTCTAAAGCTTTCTCTAACAAAGGTATCATCTCATAACCTCCTATCTTTCCTAATGTCCATATTAATCTACCTCGAGTTTTATATTCTTCACCACTTACCGCTTCAGCTATAACATTAAAATAGTAATTATCACCTGACAGTTTATATAGAACTATTGCAGAAAGTAGTTGAGTATTTCTATCATTACTTTTGTATGTTTTAAGAAAATTAGGAATAACACTTTTATCTCTAATTTTTACTAACGCTATTACAATTTCTTGTTGAACCTCCCAAATGTCTTCCTTTAGCCACGCTTGAGAAAGGAATTTTATAGCACTTTTATCTCCAATTTTCCCTAATGATTCTGCAGTTAACGCTCTTATTCTCCAGTCATTGTCAAATAATAACTCACCTATTGGCTTTATTGCTTTAACATTCCTCTCCTCTCCTATGAAAATTATCGCCAAACTTCTTGTTCCATATTTTTGGTTTCTATCTTCTGCCACCTTAATCAATGCAGGTATAAACAGATCTCTATTTTCCTTAAAAAATGTTCTTGCTTCTTTAGATTCAGAACTCTCAAAATGGGTGTTACATAAAATCTGAGCTACTTTAAAAGCTTTTTTTGCACGGTAGTACTCATAGAAGGCATTCCCTACTATACTTATTATGAGTATAAAAAAAATTGCTAATATTATTTTCTTTATAAATTTCATTTTTTCACTCTATTTTTGATCTTGGTGAAGCATATTATATGCTTCTTCGTATCTATTGGGAGGTTTTGCAACTCCCATTTCTATTAGTTGTTGCTCAATCTCATAATTTCGTTCTATAACATCAGGTAACATCTCACCTATCTCTATTGCCACTTCTGCGGGCCCCAATAGCGGAATATCAAGAACCGCATCCGCCATTGCTTTTACTATCTTCCCAAGTCTATCCAACCATGAAAATCCATATGGGTCTATATAATTTATGGGATTATTTGCACAGTATACATATCTATGGAAGACTTTTGGATTTGTTATGCCTTGCTGTACAATAAAATATTTGACTAATGCAGAATTTAAATAAGAGGAAATTCGTGGTCTGTGTAATTGCCAAACATATAAATTTGGAAGATTATAATATCCTCTCTGTTTTAATGGATACATAAAGAGATTATTGCCTGTAATTCTCTCATCATCAGGTCTCCAAGTCCATAAATCCTTCGTAATAAACCTCCCTACTTCTGCCTCATACCACCTCGCACCAAAGTAGTACATCCCAGATTGAGGGTCATAGGGTTTGCCTGTAAATGTGTATCGGTTTTTCTTCCAGCCCACTGCTCCTTCTTCCATAGTTATCTCGCCAAAGGCATCGTAGTTATAGCTTAGTTTTACATTGCCGGCTCCATCAGTAAGATTCACTACTGAACCCAATCCATCCTGATGAAACCAATGCGTATTCTGGTGAACTGTTCTACCTGATACTGGCAGTATTAGAAGGTCATCCCTTGAGATTAACTGGCCATTACCATAGATATACTCCAATGGGTTATTTTGATTTTGGTAAAACTCACACAGCACATTCGTCCCATCCCAGAGATACTCGGTATACTGTGCTTCTGGTATTCCAAATCCACCGCCTTTGACTAAGCGGGATATGCGTCTGCCATAGCCATCGTAGGAATTTTGGATTTTAGATTGCGGATTTTGGATTGTTATCAACCTGTTAGCGTAGTCATAGATATAATTGGTGGTTACGCCATTGTCTGTTTTGGATATCATATTCCCCTTGGCACCGTAAGAATAGGTAGTAGCTCCTGCTTGAGTCAATCTATTTAATTTTCAAAGAGCAATGAAGAAGAAAAAAAAGACAACCTTGAATTGGAAGTGGCAATTTACAATTTAAGATACGATCCCTTCTGTCCCCCTATTTCTTTTTCTCAATAATGTAAATAATAGTTCCTTCCACTAATAAAGACTCTTTTTTTCTCCCCGTGGTATCGTATAAATATCCACCTCGAGTAAGTTTAGAACCACTATCGATCCATAAAATTGGACCTACATAAAATTCATTTCTTAAAGAAATTCTTCTATTTATATTATCTTTTTTGCTATATATGTAAAGTCCATTATACTTAGGTTTGTAATTTGCAGGTAGAAAATCAGATTCTTGTGACACTCTAAAGACCATTAATCTTTCACCATTTTGGGTAATATATTTGCTCCCTATCTGCACATCATCTTCTCTCTGCTCTTTTTTTATCTCTTTATAAGTAATTTCTGTACTTGGAATTAGAAGATTTCCTTTAAGTCGAAAACATTTAAAGGTATATGTATATTTTCTTGATGCTAATGATTTAAACATCTCAACAGCAATATATTGTTTATCTTTTGATATTACAAGCTCACTCAAAATAAATCTCTCATGTTCAGACTCTCCATCTATTATTTCTTTTTCATCTGTATAAGTATTGTTAAGATAATCATACACTTTCAAAAGTGTCCTACCAAAAGGTTCGATTCTCTCATCGCTAAATGAAAATACTATTATCTTTTTTTCTGGAATTATTAGCCCATATTTAATCTCATATCCTACATGTCCCTCAAAAATTCTTAATGTCTTATTATTCTCAGTATCTTTGAGATATAAATAGCCTTTGTCTCTCGAGTAATCCTCTTGTCGATATAAGATCAAGTAATCTTTCTCTAAATTAATTTCTTCTCTTTGTTGATTAGTTGTATCAATAAAATTTTTTATATTTTTACCAACTATATTTACTATTGACGAATCAGGCGCTCCCCAAAAAAGACAACCAGCCAATAAAATAATACCTATCAACATTAGAAAGCTTACCCCTATTAACATTAATGTCCTCATTACTAACTTTTTTCCTTAATAAACGAGTTTCCTGAAGAGTCCGTTACTTCTTCTTTCTATACTGAGGATTCTTTTCTAAGAATTTATCCATA
Organism: uncultured Pseudobdellovibrionaceae bacterium; assembly: GCA_964561745.1. Lineage (GTDB taxonomy): Bacteria > UBA10199 > UBA10199 > 2-02-FULL-44-16 > DYJF01 > CAZLRI01. Next base: position 3,329 of record CAZLRI010000247.1, read on the forward strand.
TACTCCTTAATTTTTTGTTGCATCTGTTGGTCTCGAATAGATGAAGAATCATACATATCAGGTTCCTTTGTCCACATATGTTTCCACCATGTGGTATTTTCATGGGAATAGCTATCTTGTAACATATGAAGTGCTTTTCCAAGTTCATTTAGATCCCCACTTTCAATTGCTCTCTCCACAGCTTCCTGCGCCTCTGCTCGACTTTTAAAATGCATTCCTGTACCAGAGATTATATTCCAAGGAGCAGTTAATATATTTGTATCTAAACCTTGACATGCGGCTGCAATCTCAGCAGCCTCCTTCTCACTAAAACCTTGTTTTAGTGCCCAATTGTATGTTTCATCGTAATGTACTTCTTTTCCATATAACCCAAATAGATCTACAAAGTTAATCGGATTATTGCCAACATATACATATCTGTGTAGGTTTGGCGGGAAAAATTGGTTTGCTTGATATGGATCCTTACTAATAAACCTCCCCATCTGTGGGTCATAGTATCTTGCGCCAAAGTAATACATCCCAGCAGCAGGGTCATAAGGCTTACCGGTAAAGGTATATCTGTTTTTCTTCCAACCAACCTGCCCTTTTTCATTAGTTACCTCGCCAAAGGCATCATAGTCGTAACTAAGTTTAACAGCACCAGCAGAATCAGTTAGATTGACTACACTCCCCAGCCCATCCTGATGAAACCAATGGCTGTTTTGATACACCAGCCTTTTTGAAACCGGTAGGACCAATAAATCATCCCTTGAAATTAATTGCCCATTACCATAAATATACTCTAATGGATTACCATTATTCTGGTAAAACTCACACAGCACATTCGTCCCATCCCAGAGATACTCGGTATACTGTGCTTCTGGTATTCCAAGACCACTGCCTTTGACTAAGCTTGATATTCTCCTGCCATAGCCATCGTAATTATAGATAATAGACGATAGTCCACAGCCTACAGATGTTAGGCGGT
>CAZLRI010000248.1:0-4258 GCA_964561745.1 uncultured Pseudobdellovibrionaceae bacterium
CCATCTTTGTTTGTATCTGCCCATCCAGCTTCTTTTAGTAATTTTTTTGCTTCTTCAGGATCATACGCATATGGAGCCAGATCATGATTATATGCGTTACTAAATTTATAAAAACAACCTGTGACAACTTCACCCTGATTAAAGAGAAGCTTATCAAGGATTTCCTGTCTATTGAGAAGCATTGTCATTGCAATTCTTGTTTTTCTGTCTTTAAAATATGGTTTCTTGAGATTCCATCCTATATAAGCAAAATTCGGAATCCAGTAATGATATTTATTAAACTTATCATTAAAGACCTTGCTCTCAGTTTGCTTTGCCCACTGAATTGCCCTCAATCCATTAATATCAAGATCTCCTTTTTTTAAAAGCTGAAGCGCAACAGTTGAATTCGGTATTACCTTAAATACTATGCCGGAAATTTCAGGATGCTTACCCCAATATCCATCATATCTTTCTAACTCAACCTTCTGCCCAGTCTCCCATTCTTTAAATTTAAACGGACCAGTACCAATTGGTTTTCTGTCAGCAGAGTGAGTATTAAAATCTTCCCCATTATCAAATATATGTGTTGGAATAATCGGCATACCTGCACCTATGATCTCAAGCGCTTTGAAATATGGTTTTTTGTATTTAAACTCCACTTGATCATCATTTATTTTTTTTACAGATAACACATCCACAAGATATGACCTTAAACGTCCAGCATCAACTTTGGGATCTTGTATGCGTTCAAATGAATAAATAACATCATCAACAGTAAAAGGAACTCCATCTTGCCATGTCACACCTTTTCGGATGGTAAAGATATAAGTAAGATGATCATCTGATACATCCCATTTTTCTGCCAGCATTGGCTGCAATTCCAAAGTTTTATAATCGGTTTTTAGGAGGGTTTCATATACATATTCCAAAACAGAGCTGGATTCAGCATCTGTTGCTAAAATTGGGTTCAAAGTCGCGGGGTTATCGCCCAATCTATTAACTAAAACATAAGGGCTGCGCTTTGGTTTAAAATCGCAGCCAACCATATTGAAACATAAAGAAAAAATAGCAACAATGCATAGAAGGGATCTAAAAATAATTTTAAGCATATTTTTTTGATTTTCTTGAAACAATTCAGAAAAAGTTTTGATGAATATAACACTGATATTAATGTGGCGCAAGATTAGTTATCCCAAATCGTGCAGTTGAAAATTGCACGATTTGGGCAAACCCGCTAAATTGTGTCATATCAAGGCGGAAAATAATTTTAGAAGGAAGGCGTATTTAGTGATACGTTGACCGACTAAAATTATTTCCCAACGCAGAGATGGCGCAATTTTGCGGGTTTGCCAAAAAATGCAACTGCATTTTTTGGGTTATTCGATCATCGTTGTGTGATGTACGTACATCGTGAGCGGTCACACATCGATCGCATAAACTAAAGGGGATATCCTAATAGGATATCCCCTTTTTCTTCTTCCATAATTTAATTAATTAATTCGAACACCCACTGCAGTCTGATTTTACGATACACCTCTGAGCCCCTGAAGGAGCAACAACATCAATTGTTCCTGAACATGTATACTGCAATGTTGATGGATTTATAAGGTCGCCTGACATACCAAACCCTACATTCATAGTTGAAACATCTCCATCTACCGTACCTGTGACTCTAAGATCCTGTCCTGTTATAGCAACTGTCCAATTCAGCTGAATTGCCGTTACTGTATGGCTGTTATCATATTGAACATTAAAACTCCCTGTGAATGAAAGATGGACTGTCCCATTTACAGTTTCAGCATAAGTTTGATCACCTATTTCTAACGTATCTGTCATATTGTTTATAGTTACACTGATATCACTTCTGGTTTCATATGAATCTGCATTTGTTTGTGTAAAAGTAAAACTTCCGTTTAGCACGATATTTCCTGAACCCATTGTGATTTGATCGTTCTGAAATGTGACTGTTAATGTGCTGCTGTTTTGAGAGACAACTACCTTTTCATTACCGCCATACTCCAATTCATCGAGCAACTCATCAGCAACTATTTGTGTAACATACTTTGCCACAGATTTTTGTAACTGATTTTCATCAAAACCATTTTCCGCATAACCTTTCGCTGTTTGAGCAGTTCCAGAATCAGCGCTGGAAACTGATGAAGTGGCACTAACGTCAAACACAGAACCAGCAATGGCTTCAGAATCAGCACTCACCGGTGTAGGATTGGCATTTCCGCTTTGATTTTGGCTTCCATTTGTTCCTTCATCCACAGTAGTGCTGCTTGATCCACATCCTGCAAATACAAAAACACATAAAAACAACATCAAAAACATCCCTTTTCTTGCCATACTTGCCTCCTTTTTTCGTTGTGCGTTGTACAGTAAACAACTTTTCTTTAGTCCTTCCCCCCCTTAGAAAAAGGGGGACAGAGGGGGATTTAGAAAATCTCCCCTAGCCCCTCTTTGGCAAAGAGGGGAAGTTTCATACAAATCCCCCTAACCCCCTTTTTCTAATGGGGGAATTTGCTAATGGGAAAAACTATTTATCAACTATCAATGAGCAACCTATTACTCTACTGGAAGAACATATTCCCTTTGTATCCTATTGCCTTCAGAATCAGTGGCATCAACAAAGACAGTAACATTGTTCGCTAAACCTACAGAATCATCATCCAAGAGAGGCAGACCGGTAAGTCTTACCCTGTAATAGACATCTCCGGATCCGCATACACCACCGGAACAACCATTAACATCTTCATCTGTTGTAAGCGTAGCATCATCAAGATAAACAGAAAGAGCGGTCTCCTTTGCAACACCATTCTCTGTGTAAGATGAGATAATTGCTGTGCCGTAGACATATTCCGGAAATTTAAGATAAACGGTTCCCAAAAATCCAGCCTCACCAGTGTGTCCGTTATGATTGTCCGATCTGATTATTGAATCGTTTGAAATACCATCTGTCCTAAATACATACCAATACAAACTTGACGACCAATAGCTTACTTCTCCATAAATGTTTGCTGTAATAGCACCCATCAGAGAATAAGTTTCATTTTCAATAAGAGGTTCTGTATGAGTCAATGTTAAAATAGTGTTGCCAGCTGATAAAGATACTTCTGTCGGGATATCTATCGTTTTTTCAAAAAATTCATCTGAACTTAACACTAAATTGCGATAGTAAGACAATATTAACCCGTTGGTATCAACATTAATAGGATAGTTGAACACAAGTACAATGGGTTCTTGAGGTGCTACAGTATGCGCCCATCCAAATACATTGTTAACATTATATTTTTCGTAAGACCCTCCGATCAAACTAATAGAATCGTCCCGCTCAGATTTGGACATATCAAGCGATAGGGTCTTGTCACTGTTAATACAGCTGTAGCTGGCGCCTGCATTTGTATAGTCATATATATTGTCACCATCAACATCTGTCGCAACTGCGACTATATTATACAAACCTGTCTGCGAAAACCCTTTTAATGCAACATATCCGGAATCATCTGTAACACCTGCGATTTCAGGTGAACCTGTACCACTTGCAAAAACATGCACGCCTCCCAACACAGCGCCCTCAGATGAAACATAAACATCTACATTGCAATCTCTTGACAGCTCTATCTTTCCATCTGTACCAACCGCAAAGTAATACGCTCCTTGTGCTGCTGCGTTTACTGTCAGCCATGTTTCATAAACTGCATATCCATCAGCTTCAACACGAAGCTTATGTGTACCAGATGCCACACCCTGAAACTCAAAATCTCCTGATTCATCGATATCTGTTGTTACTGCATCATCTATGATCGTGCTTGCTGTAAAGATGTTGTCCTTGATAAAAAGTTTTGCCGTTGCGCCAGTTACACCCGTCTTGTAGACACATCTATTATCTTACCATAAACTGTTGCCGCACCTGTGGGTGATGTAATATCCAGCTCCGGAGATCCATTTTCTGACGACCCGCTGCCACAAGAAACAAGCAGAAAGAGTACAGCTAAAATAGCTCCAATCATGCCATTCCTCTTTTTTTTCATTCGGTCCATGCAATACCTCCTTTGTGTTAAAAAGCGAATTTAAATTTTATGCATATACAGTATTTAAGCTCCTAACCATTATACTTTCAGCAATGATCCTAATTTTGCTTTTCATGCTCTATTAATATCCAGTTGTGGCATTTCCAAAGGCTGTTAATGTATACCCATTTCCCGACGCATCTACAAAAGACGTTGAGCCCGCAGGTTCGTCGAAATTCCAAAGAGCTACAGTGTTTTCATCT
>CAZLRI010000249.1:0-4247 GCA_964561745.1 uncultured Pseudobdellovibrionaceae bacterium
AAGAAGCAAAAAAATTACTAAAAGAAGCTGGATGGGCAGATACAAACAAAGATGGTATTCTTGATCGCAATGGTATTCCATTTATCTTCACATATATCTATCCAACAGGCAGCACTTTTAGCAGAAGTCTTGGTCTTATTTTACGGCAGAATTTGTATAAGATCGGAATTGAAGTAAAACTTATGCCAATGGAATGGGCTGCGATGTTAGGGAGGATGAGAGATCGGGACTTTGATGCTGTATCATTAGCATGGTCATTAGGTTTTAATCAGGATCCATATCAGGTTTGGCATTCAACTCAGATAAAAGAAGGATCAAATTATATTGGGTTTGAAAATAAAGAGGTGGATAAACTGCTGGAACAGGCGCGAGTACAATTTGATCCAAAAAAACGAGATGAGATTTATAGAAAAGTTCATGAGATAATTCATTATGAAGAGCCATACACATTTCTTTTTACCACGCCAAACATGATCGCAGTCTCAAAACGTTTCACAAATGTGCAACAATATAAGGCAGGTCTTGATATTTTGGAGTGGGGGGTAACACCGGTTCATAATCTAATTCAGTGGTAGAAAGGCGTTGTGCGATGAGCGATGTGAGGTGATTGTTAAAACCAAAGCAGTGTCGCTCATCTCACACCTCCCATTGAGCCCCCATCCTTCCAGCAAAACTTTTACAAAACAAGTCAACTGATTGAAAATTAAGAAGATTGTTTTTAGGTCTCATATTGGGAAGAAAAGATATAGCATTAATTATAAATAGTTGACTTTATTTCGTTCTTTTGTTAGCTTCCACCGCCTTTGATTTATTTAAGGCAAATAGCACATATAACTCACTGAAAAATAAGAATTTTACAGTGGATGAATAAATCGACTGAAGGTGAATTTATTTTTTATTTTCAGAAAAAATAAAAAGAAGGAAAACTTAAGTATTACGGAGTATTAAAATGCCTACAATTAACCAGTTAGTTAGTGGTGGTCGAAAAAGATTAAAAGTGCGTTCTACATCTCCAGCATTGCAATGTTGTCCGCAAAAACGAGGAGTTTGTGTTCGTGTTTATACAACAACACCGAAAAAGCCGAATTCAGCTTTAAGAAAAGTAGCTCGTGTTCGCTTAACAAATGGAATGGAAGTTTCAAGTTATATTCCGGGTGAAGGGCACAATTTGCAGGAGCATGCAGTTGTTCTTGTAAGAGGCGGGCGTGTTAAGGATTTGCCGGGTGTTCGTTATCATATTGTAAGAGGAAGTCTTGATACTGCTGGTGTTGAAAAGCGCAAAAAAAGCAGATCAAAATATGGAACAAAGAGACCAAAGTAATATATAGCATTTCAACTTTTTGTTCGTATGAATGGCAAGAATAAAAAGTTAGAAATACTTAAAGTTAAAATACTGCAAAAGTAATATACATGAGGATAATATGCCACGTAAGAAGAGAGCAAATTTAAAAAGAAAAATTGGGCCAGATGCAAAATATAATGATGTAACTGTCAGTAAATTTATCAGCGCTGTTATGTGGGATGGTAAAAAGGCTGTTGCAGAAAATATCGTGTATAGGGCTTTTGATATTTTAAAAGAAAAAAGAAACGAAGAACCTCTGGCTGTTTTTAACAAAGCGCTGGAGAATATTAAGCCCATTGTTGAAGTTCGTTCACGAAGAGTTGGTGGTGCTACTTATCAAGTTCCTTCAGAGGTGCGTTCTGACAGAAGACAGTCTTTAGGATTTCGCTGGCTTATTGCTGCAGCCAGAGCTCGTGGTGAGAAAAACATGGAAGAAAGACTTGCCAATGAACTACTTGATGCATTGGAAAATCGCGGCGCAGCAATTAAGAAACGAGAAGATACACACAAGATGGCAGAAGCTAACAAGGCATTTGCTCATTATAAATGGTAGTTTTTATGAAGGTTGCTCTTTGACAGCAACGAAATTAATTTTACCCTTTCCAAAAGGGAAGGGGTTGATGACTTAAACGACTATGGAAAAACAGCAGCTCAAACAATATCGGAATATAGGAATCATTGCTCATATTGATGCAGGGAAAACAACTATTACTGAGCGAATTCTGTATTATACAGGTAAAACACACAGGTTGGGTGAAGTTCATGAAGGCACTGCTGTGATGGACTGGATGGAGCAGGAACAGGAACGCGGAATTACAATTACATCAGCAGCAACAACATGTTCATGGAAAGACCACAGAATTAATATCATTGATACTCCTGGTCATGTTGATTTTACAGTTGAGGTTGAAAGATCTCTTCGTGTTCTTGACGGTGCAGTTGGTGTTTTTTGTGCTGTTGGTGGTGTTGAACCTCAATCAGAAGTGGTGTGGAGACAGGCCAATAGATATAAAGTTCCTAAAATAGCTTTTATTAATAAGATGGACCGTTCAGGTGCAGATTTTTTCCGTGTTGTAAATATGATGAAGGAGAAATTAAAAGCTAATGCGGTTCCATTTCAAATACCCATTGGTGCTGAAGATAAGTTTGAAGGGGTAATAGATATAATATCTGAAAAGGCTGTGGTGTATAACAGTGAAACTTTGGGAGCGGAATATACATTAACTGATGCTCCTAAAGAATATGCAGATCAGATAAAAGAGCTTAAGGATAAATTAATTGAAGCGGTTGTAGAAGCAGATGAAGAGCTTCTTCAGAAATATCTAGATAGTCATTCATTAACTGAAGAAGAGATCAGGCGTGCTGCAAGAGCAGCAACGCTTTCTATGCATGTTACTCCGGTTTTTTGCGGAACAGCTTTTAAAAATAAAGGGATACAGCAATTGTTGGATGCAGTAGTTGAATATCTTCCTTCACCGCTTGATATTCCTCCCATGGAAGGCTGGCATCCAGATAATTTAGAGAAGCCTGTTATTCGAAATGCAGATCCTAATGAACCTTTTGCAGCTTTAGCTTTTAAGGTTGCTACTGATCCGTATGTAGGTCAGCTAACTTATTTTCGTGTTTATTCTGGTCAGCTGACTTCTGGTTCTCGACTCCTTAATGCAGCAAAAGGCAAAAAGGAGCGGATAGGTAGAATTTTAAAAATGCACGCTAATAAGCGTGAAGAATTAAAAGAAGTAGCTGCAGGTGATATAGCAGCCGCAATTGGATTAAAATTTACAACAACAGGAGATACGTTGTGTTCTGAGGATGATCCTGTTGTTCTCGAATCAATGGATTTTCCCATACCGGTTATTAGTATCGCGATTGAGCCAAAGAGCAAGTCTGATGAAGAAAAACTCGGAATGGCTTTGAGAAAGTTGGCTCAAGAAGATCCCACCTTGCAGATTTCCGTGCTTGAAGAAACCGGACAAACTGTAATTTCAGGAATGGGAGAACTTCATTTGGAGATTGTAGTTGATAGATTGTTCAGAGAATTTGGGGTTCATGCAAATGTTGGAAGACCTCAGGTTGCTTATAGAGAAACAATATCTAAAACTCTGGAGCTGGAGTCAAAGTTCATACAGCAAAGCGGTGGTCATGGTCAGTATGGACATGTTTGGTTGCGGATAGAGCCGCTTTCGGCAGGCAAGGGTTTTGAGTTTGTTGATGGAATCAAACAGGGTGTTATTCCCAGAGAGTATATACAACCTATCCGAAAAGGTGTTGAAGAGGGAATGGCAGCAGGTGCTCTTGCAGGTTACCCAATTGTTGATATTAGAGTTACAGCATTTGATGGGTCATATCATGAAGTTGATTCTTCAGAAATGGCATTTAAGATTGCAGGATTAAGGGGAATTAAAGAAGCATCAAGGATCGGAACACCGGTTCTTTTAGAGCCAATAATGGATTTGGAAGTTGTTGTCCCAGATGAATTTTTAGGTGCTGTAATAAATGATTTAAATTCAAGAAGAGGTAAGATAACCAAATCAGAAGTAAATGTAGGGATGCAGATTTTAGGTGCTACGGTGCCTTTGGCAAGTATGTTTGGATATGCAACAGATATACGTTCTTTAACTCAGGGCAGGGCAACTTTTACTTTAAGATTTTTGCATTATGGGCTGGTGCCAAAGCATGTTGCTGATGAGGTTGTTGCAAAGGTGAAAGGTAGATAGCAAAAAAATATTTTTTTACTGTTTTAACTTGTATATATTTTGATTTTGAAGTAGGACTCCGCAAATTCACTAATTAATTATTAAAAGTGGATTGCAGAGTGTATAAATAACTCAAAGAACAATGGATTGAAGGGGAGGAGACATATGTCAAAAGAGAAATTTGAGAGAAATAAGCCGCATTTGAACGT
>CAZLRI010000250.1:0-4216 GCA_964561745.1 uncultured Pseudobdellovibrionaceae bacterium
CACACAGTTATAATGAATCTGTTTGGCACCTTAGGTTTTACAGATTGGTTTGAAGCAGGAATAAATCTGCCTATAAGTTGGTGGGAAGCTTTTTATACCCTAAACTCAGGAGCAACCGCAGTTCCTAAAGAAAATCGCGGTGTACAATTGGGTGATCTTCGTCTTGAAACAAAATTTTCTCTTCCTAAGATAAAAAACTTTCCACTCGGGTTTGCAATAATACCGTTTATGTATTTTCCTACAGGAGATAGTGCCCATCTTATTGGAAACGACATGTGGTCCCCAGGAGTAAAGCTTGCTATTGCTGGAACAATCAAAGACCGTGTGTGGCTAGTTGCAAATATAGGATACAGAAATTATGAACGCACTGCTTATGATTCAAATTATTCGCATGCTGTGTTAGATGATACATTGGAATTAGGAGGAGGTGTCCACGTTAAGATTACAAAATCATGGGCAGCAATTGGTGAAGTTTATAGTGAAGGAGTTCTTTCAGGTTTTTTCGAAAATAATCTTCAAAATCCAACAGAAGTTGCTTTATCAGGACGGTTCATGCCTCAAAAAGGAAAACTCAACGGTTTATCTACCACATTTGGTGGCGGCACAGCTCTTGTAAAGGGGTTTGGGAGTCCGGATTTTCGTTTGTTTGCTGGAATACAATATACGCGTCCGCAAAAAATTAAGAAAGAACTTGCTGTGCTAAAGAGTGACCGCATCGAGATCACTGAGAGTATTCATTTTGAATTTGATAAAGCTATTATTAAGGAAGACTCTTATCCTATTTTAGACGCTGTTGCTAGAGTAATAACCAATAATCCTCAAATTGCTTTAATCGGAGTAGAAGGTCATACAGACTGGATAGGGTCAGATGCTTATAACGAAAAACTTTCTGATAAACGCGCTAATGCAGTTCGTGACTATTTGATCAAAAAAGGTATAGCAGAAGAAAGGCTTGTTGCTAAAGGTTTCGGTGAATCACGCCCTATTGCTGATAATAATGCCACACAAGGGCGCGCTCTTAATAGACGAACAGATTTTATCATAATAAAGTATTAGGGTTAAAATTGGAATGGCACTTAAAATATAATTTTTTTATTTAAGAAATAAATTTTTGATTTTCGAATAATTAAATTGTAGCTAAACAGTGCCGAGTAAATAATTATGAACAATGCTTTATAAAACAAGGAGAAATTTTATGAGTAAAAAAAGGGGTGTTGGTTTTAAGAAATTTATATTTTTTATTTTGATTTGTATCATTCCGGCAATGTACAATTGCGGGGGTGAAATTCCTGTTAGCTCTCCCACGCCCACGCCCACGCCCACGCCCACACCCACACCAACACCCACAGTACCTACTGTTGCACTTAGTTTTGTGCATCTAGATAATACTACTGTAAGGCTTCTTTCTGAAACTCCCCTGCCTCTTAGAGGATATATCAGAACAACATTTTCAGAGGTAATGGACACAACTTCTGTTGAGTCAGCAACAAGTGTTACAGATCCAAATGGAGTAACGCTCACAACAACCGGAAGTTGGAACGCGGATAACACTGTTTTGACCCTAGCTTTTTCCACGAATCTTCTTTATATGAGCGCTTACATAGTGCATATAACAACTGCCGCTGTTTCTTCTGCCAGCAGTACACCAATAGCAGATGCAGTGAATGAAACCTTTACCACTATGACCAAAAATGATTTTAATGGTGATGGTATATTTGATGTTATTGTTGGCGCACCACAGCGCGGCACTACAAATAATGGCACAGCGTATCTATATAGCGGGGCATCACTCGCTGCTGCATCAACTGCTGCTCTTTCTACTATAGGACAAGGAAGTGATAACGAGTTTTTAGGTGTTTCAGCGGCTTTTGCCGGTGACGTAAATGCAGATGGTTATTCTGATATAATAATTGGAACATCGTCTCCTGCAACTTTACCTGGAAGTGCATATTTATATTATGGAGCTGCAACTATTTCATCAACGCTTACAACGACAGATGCAAATGCTGTCTTAACAGGAACTGCAAATGGAGATGTATTTGGTTATGCTGTTGCCGAGATCGGAGATTTTAATAATGATGGGTATGGAGATGTAGCAATTGGTGCTACAAATGCTAATTCAGCAACAGGAACAGTGTATTTGTTTACTGGACAGACACTTTTAGGAACTGTTACAGCTTCAAGTGCATATGCAACAATCAATGGTGAAGATGCAAATGGTCTCTTTGGTTTTGCTGTTTCAGGGATAATGCCATTTAACTCGATAAACACTCCTAATATTCTTGTTGGAGAACCCAATTTTGGGAATCTTGGAGCAGCATTTTTATACAGCGGATCTGCATTTACAACAACCTCTACCACAATAAATGCAAGAGATCCATTATATGCTATGGTTGAAATTGATGGAAATAACAATGATGAGCTTGGTTATTCTATGTCCCGCGTAGGAGATGTAACATCAGATGGGACAATAGATTTCATCATAGGAGCGCCAACAACTTATTTGGCTTCGGCTGGTTTTGGCAGTGCCTATGTATTTGCAGGGGAAGATTTTTCATTACATGCTGCCCTAGATACTGTTAGTGTTGCTGCAGCGCAATCAACTATTACAACATCCACTAATTTGTCACTTTTAGGTATGTCAGTTGCTGGAATAGGCAATATAACTTCTGGAGATACTGTTCCTGATGTTGTAATTGGAGCACCATATACACCTAATATTCAAGATATCGGAGCAACTTATATTATAAGCGGTTCACTTATTGCGTCAACCGCTAATATAGATGTTACTGTACCGGGGAATACAATAGTCTCAATATATGATGCTGGTAATAGTCTTTTGGGAATGGCTGTTTGCGGAGGAGGGTATATAACAAACGATACAACTCCTGATCTTTTAATTGGTGCAGCGGGGCTGGTAAATGTAGATACTTCTACAGTAGAGTCTGTATATCTGTTCAGCGGAGCAGATATTTCTGATACAACAACAACAGCAGATGCGGTTGTAACATTGTCTAGAGAAACAGCAAATGATGATTATGGGTATGCAGTAGGAGGAGCTCTTTAGAAAACTGTGGCAGTTTATAAAAAATAAACAAACTTAAAAAAGAAACACTTTGGAAATAAAATCTTTGTTTCAAACAGTCGATTTTATTGCTATTCTATCTCTCTCATCCATGCTTATTTGAGGATATTGTCTCTTCATAACCACCCAATATAACTTCTTTTTAGGTGGTGCACTTACTTTTTGAACTCGGATATATCAATTTCGTGGTTGAATTAGGTATGTTTCATCTTAATTGACAAAGGCAGGATGTAATGTAAAAGCTTTTGGTACTATGAATGAAACCAGTGATAAATATAAGGGTTATAGAAACAAGGGTTTGAGTATTCTTAAAAAATTCGGAGTAGAAGTGTGGTGTGATGTAAGAATTGAAACAACCAAAGGGGTGTTTGAAGGTTTGATTCTTCCTAGAGCATCTACAGAAGATGCATGCCACATAGTTATCAAGATGAAGAGTGGATACAACACAGGCATTCATACTGATAATATAGTTAATATTGTAAAACATGGATATCGACAAACTAATTACAAAATACCTGAGCAAGAATTTCCGTTTGATAAAAAAAGGCCGAATGTTGTTCTTCTTGGAACAGGAGGGACAATAGCATCCCGTTTGGATTATACAACAGGGGCTGTTATTCCGGCGTTTTCACCCGGAGAGCTTTATGGTGCTGTGCCTGAGCTTGCGTCGATCTGTAATTTAAAAACAAAAAAACTGTTTGGCGTTTTTTCCGAAAATATGGGCAAGGAGCAATATATAACCCTTGCAAAACAGATTGGCGAAGAGATTAAAGATGGCGCTGCTGGTATTGTGATAGGGCATGGCACAGATACAATGCATCATACAGCTTCTATCCTGTCTTTTATGGTTCAGGACTCTCCTGTTCCAATAATTCTGGTTGGAAGCCAGAGATCAAGTGACCGACCATCATCTGATGCAGCCAGAAATCTTATAAATGCGACTTATGCAGCTGCACGCTCTGATATAGCTGAAATAATGGTGTGCATGTTTGGACCTACTTCTGATGATTATGGTTTACTGCATCAGGGAACTCGTGTGCGAAAAATGCATTCAAGCTATCGTTCAACCTTCAGGACAATAGGAGATATCCCAATTGCGATGGTGTGGTCAGATAAGGTGACTTCGTTAAA
>CAZLRI010000251.1:0-4202 GCA_964561745.1 uncultured Pseudobdellovibrionaceae bacterium
TTAAAAGAAAATGGTCAACCAGAAGGCGCCAGTGAGGAGTAAAAACTCGGCTTTTTTTATTCTTTTTTTCCCTATTCTTATCGTGTTTGATGTTATTTCATACTTCATGATGCGTTCTTCCTGTTTACAGTGTACTAATTTCACAGAGTTTTTTCAGTCATCTTCTTTAACTCTTTTTATAGTGAGGGATTTTCTCCAGGTTTTTCGGAAACAGTAATAAGATCATCTGTTTTCAAAAAGTCAAGAGGTATAGGATTTTGTTTATATTTAACCTTAAAAAATGTGTTAGAATGAATGTATGATGGAAGCAATAAAATTACCGGAAATAGTTGTTATTAAACCTCCTGAAAAAGGAGAAACACCTGAAACAGGTGTAGGGAATGAGAATGGTAAATCTATCTCCGATCTTATTAAAGATCTTCTACAAGGTCAAGAAGAGGCAAAGAAAGAGGTAGTCGGTGAAATACTAACATCTAATGAAGTGAGAGAAAATAGAGAAACGACATCTTTATGGGCTGAAAAAATAATTAACATTATTACTCAGGTAAAAAATCCTGCTCGTTCATCTGAAGTTGTTCGGATTCCACCTATAGTTCGTAATGTGATTACAAAGTTGCCAATTTATGAGATTAACTTGATTACCTCTCCTATTTTATATTCATTTCTTGAAGCAGCGGCGAATCCACTTATAGATTGGGAAAGCGCAGCAGATATAAGTCAGGTAGTTAATACTATATTTAGTATACGTGGAGTTGATACAAGTATGGCGCGTATTGTACTACGACCATTACATGACAAATTACGCGCAAAAGGAAAATCGGAATCTGATTTAAAAGATTTAAAGGACTTTCTTGATCCTCAAGTAAAAACTAAAGAACAGCAGGATGAGGAAAGCAAAAAAATGAATGAGACTGTATCAAAGGTATATCGAGAAATATATCGTTTTCCCATAAGCAATCAGATTGAGTCAAAAATTGAAGCCGAGTTCCAAACACAATACGCAGAAAAAATTGCAAACGGTACAATGACACCCGCAATGCAAACACAAATACGTAATCAGCTTCGTGCCGATGTAGCGTCTCATTTACACATTCAAGTTATCGATAAATACAATGCAATGCATGCAGCGCGTACTCCTGCCGAACGGAAACTGAAAGAAGCTGAATATATAGAACTTATTTCTTCTATGCAACATGCTGGCGAGATTAGTGAAGATACGTATCGAAAACTTGAAGCTATTCCGGAACAAATGAAGGATTATTTTGATAAAGTTGATAAAGAAACATTTAGTGGACGTGAGTTTATTGACCAGTTGCAACATATCTCGGCAATGTCGCTTACCGATGAGCAAACAAAGCTGCTTTCTGCTATGGGAGATGTTGATAATTTTGAACGTCATATTCTTACTGCACAAAAAGATGGAATGAGCCGTTATATTAATGCGGAAGGTCAGATAAACTGGAAAGCGTTTTATGGAGAAATAAAAGATATTTTTGATGAGATTTTAAGTGTTGCGGACAGCAAACCAAACCAATTTCATCAGGAAGCATTCAACCCTATGTATGAAGGACATTTGTATCAGATTTTACTTAAGCAGATTGATAGATTGGGAGTACAACTTCAGGGTAAAAAGTCAAAACTTGCTTCTTTAAAAGTGCAATATAAAGATATTGGCAGTACACCAACCACATTTAAAGCTGATGCACCCAATCAACCAAGAACTCAAATTCGCGTTTGGCAGACTAATGAGACAGAATTTGGCAACGCTATGCAAACACTATTGGTAAACCGGATGACCAATCTTCGTATGGATAGGGAACATCTTCATAATATTCATGCAATAGTCAATTTAGGGCTCGGTTGGGAACAGTTGAGTCAGTATGCGGATAGATTGGGGAATGCAAAAATTGACTGGTATACGCATGAAGATCCAGATTTAGGAAAGGCAATACAATTTTATATGACTTCTTTGCAGGATGAGGTATCGGCAAATCATGGTGTTATGCGGACTGATTTCGGGCATGAAGACGATCTTTCCAATTTGAGTATTACAGAACGTCGTGCTCTCTGGCAGATGATGGCGCATCTCAAAAAGTCACATTCTGATTATGCAGATAAAGGCGATACATGGATAATGAAAAAAGCACGGCAAAAAGTAGCTACAGCAGCAGCAATTACCCAAGGAGTGACCGGCGATTTCTGGACAACCCTTCTTACCGCCCGGATGCCGATTGGATACTCAGTTGATAAAGATGGAAATTTTGGAGTTACAACATCCTATACTGGGACAGAATCACCCGGGTATGAAAAAATGGTAACCGCTTTGGATCTTGATCTTACCTTGGAGCGTTTTGGATTGCCAAAATACTACAACGCCTTTCGTTTTGTGTTTCAGCCTCGGAACTTAGATGAATCTCCTGATCCATATAGTAAAGAAGGATTATTTTTAGGACACCATGGAAACGCTTTTGAATATGGTAAGAAAATTAATCATGCATTTTTTGGCGGAGCAGATGAAAAATTAATGGCTTTTGATGAAAAATACATTACGTTTTATGAAAGTTTGCGTACTAAATGTGTTGGATTAATGCATAGAGGAGGATGGAGAAATATTAATTGGGAGGCGCACTGGGTACCGCGTGGAAGCGAAACACCTATTTCCTCACCTGAAGGACATAAGAGCATTGATTTTGCAAAAACATTAGGTGAAATGCAGCGAGTTGGTTCGTATTTAGTGCGTCAATTTCTTGATTCTGTAGCATCGAATAAAGGATTATTTGCGATAACGAATATGACAGATACAGAAGTCGAGTTATTTTGCGGTATTAAGAAAGCAGGATCTCAATTAACCCCAGATGAAATTAAGAAGTATTTTTCAAAACAAGCGCTTTATGAGCATGTATTATTCGGCCAGATTGAACGGGTGCGGCCAAGTCATTATCTTCGTCTTGAGCGCCGGCGTTTTACTCCGGGAAAAACAAAAACAACAGAAGCAGAAAAACTAATCCAAGATGATTTGGTGCAATATTTAAAAACAAGATTAAAGGGAAAATATTATGATCCCATTATCGAAGATCACATATTTAAAATGTACGTATCTGCGCTTGCGCTTGCTGAAAAAGCAACCTGGTGGGAAAATCGTGAAAAAAAACAAACGGATTACGAATTTTCTATAGATGATATTATTCGCCATAAAGAAGAAATAATGGATTTTTTCAGATTAACAAAAATAGATTACGGAAAAAAACCAGTTTCAGGCCAAAAGATAGAAATTGGGGAGACGGATGAAGAGGCATTTGAAATTTTAAAAGGTTTTTTTGGAAAACTCCGTATATCAATTAGCAAAGAAAGAGGTAAGTATGGAAGCGATTATAAGAGTA
The DNA here is from genome assembly GCA_964561745.1 of uncultured Pseudobdellovibrionaceae bacterium. Classification (GTDB taxonomy): domain Bacteria; phylum UBA10199; class UBA10199; order 2-02-FULL-44-16; family DYJF01; genus CAZLRI01. The sequence goes on from CAZLRI010000251.1 coordinate 3,381, forward strand.
AAGAAACATTGCAGCAACGGTTTGCCCGATTTTTACTAGTTGATGCTCCTGAAAGTGAACATGACGTATATGCAAATAGTGCTATGGGCGACATTGTACACAGGCTTATTAGTGATGATTTTGATTTAAGCGAATTTTTCTTTAGTGCGGGAGGTGGGCGCGCAACAGCTCGGTATATGGGGGAGACACACCTTGTAGCAAAAGATATGATGCCGGCATTACGCAACATTATTGACAATGGGATAACCAGTTTTGTTAAAGGAACATATAAAGATATTCATGAAGTAGATAAGGCTGTGGAAAAATTGTTTGTTGAAGATATTAAAAAGATACATACTGCAATTTCCATGATGGAAAAAGCTCAGGCTGATCGGTATGTTGTGCAGCTTGCGGTTTTTATTACACAACTTATTGGTAAAGATAGACAGTTCCGTGCTAAGGGATTAGGACCTTTTTTTGAAAACTGGGTAAAACGTATTGATCCGACAACGGCCGCGAGTATGATGCAAGATTTTTTACCAAGCACACTTAATTATCCAACAACAGCTCTTGACGGTGATATGGTTCATGCTTTTGGACATGCATTTATGAAAGCGTGCAACATCTCGCCGCGTAAGGAAATAGCTGATACATATGAGCAAGCAAAGCTGTTTGGCAAAATTCCATTATGGAAACGTAGAGTAAATAAAGGGGAGGAGTGGGTTAGGGAAGAGAAAGAATTTAATTTTTTTGGAAAAAAAATAAAATATAAGGGTTTACCAAAAAAACATATAAAAAATGGATCAGGCCAACTAACAACATTTGAGACATTTGAAAAAGGAG
>CAZLRI010000252.1:0-4198 GCA_964561745.1 uncultured Pseudobdellovibrionaceae bacterium
TTCTTTGCGCAGTCTTGGACTTCTTTTTATATCGCACCGGAAAATGGAGAAACCAAAAGGGCTAATAACCGGCTGCCCGGCAGAAGATATGAAGTCTATTTTATGGGAGGATTATTAAAATGAGGCTAATTGCAAAAGGCCTCAAAATAAGTCACAAGATATGGTCTCGCATCCTCCCAAGCTACTATCATGCATATAGGCTCCCCAATGAAATTGTCGCTATTAAGAACAGAATCAATGTTGGAACTAATTAGTTTTCAGAAAATCAGCTCATGACTAAAATATTCGGGGGCCGCCCACACAAATCTGAGGGAGCCTTAAAATATTTATGGCTGTTATACTTGCCTCTACTGTATTTACCCAATCTGGGTTTTGCGAAAGCCACTACGTTTGGGACCCTTGAATTTTCTGACTATCTTATCGGGCCTTACATTGCTTTGCTTCTATTCTCCATCCGTAAACGTAACCGTATGCAAGTAGATTTTATTATACCCATTTTATGTTTATTTTTCTTATGGGCGACGCTATCAACGCTTCTTATTGATTTCAGGTACGGATACAGTGATTCACATTTCATCATCTTTGGTATGCTTAAACTATTTAAAATGACACTTTATGGATTAGCAGGAATCCTCACTATTAAAGCACTGAATCAAAGAGATAAGAAGATATGGTATAATTGGTCATTGCTTGCGTGCGCAATATTTGTTTCCGTATCGTTAGTTATGTCCATAGGGACAACTGGTGAAATTAGCAGCTACCATGTCATGATAGACCAGACAATAACCGGCTATAAAGCATCAAACGTCATCAGTGCTATGATGGCAATGTTATTGTGCTCTTTAGCAGGCCTGTGGATTACAAGGCAGGGATCATCTCGCTGGCTAAGAGCCATGGTTTTTGCTTTTGTATTTATCATTGCAGGATTTACTCTTTCACAGGGACGGGGCGGATGGATCGCGGCGCTCGCAGGGTTGCTGTATCTTCTTTACAAAATCCGAATAAACCGCAGAGTATTTATTAGTATATGCGCGCTTTTTGCGCTTTGTTTTGCTGCATATCATTATTTTCCTAATTTCAGCTATGAGGTAGATAAGACATTGTATCCTGATCAATATCTGATGGAAAGATACCAATACGGAATATTCGGTGTGGATGAGGGCGGGCGATTAAGATATTTTTTAAAAGAGGCCTCAAAAATGATCAAGGCTCCTGTTTTCGGAACAGGTTTTTTTCACCGAGGGTTTGAATTCTCTAAATCCAGCCTCGATGAAGTTGGCAGCCATAATTTCTGGCTCCAGATGTTTCTTGAAACAGGCATTGTAGGCGGGGGTCTTGTTCTCCTGATTTTTTGGCGGATGTGGCGGCAGGCTGTCTTTCTTGAAAGAAAAGGGGAAAAACTGGCTATTGCCGTTCAATCCGCTTTTGTTGCGGCTTTTGTTGGGGGAATGAGTGGGGAATATTTTTATGGGGGAATTGCACTTTTTACTCTCTTTATTGTGTACGCACCAATAGGATCCTTACCCTATAAAAAGGTTAAGCCTCAAGTTAGACTCCTCTTTTCAAATCTCAAACATGCTCGACAATGTCCTGATGAAGCAAAACCATCCCCTGAGGCCCCTAAATGACAGACCTTCACCGAGACAATAACATTCAATTGCAGTAAATGGAAAAAGTTTCAATGCTACCGTTGGTTTCCGTAATGACACCCTGCTACAATTCCGCTGATCTATTACCCGTAGCGCTATCCTCACTTCTGGCTCAGACCTACGAAAACTGGGAGTGCTTGCTGGTTGATGACGGCTCAACAGACGATCCTGAAAGCGTAGCTTCTCATATTAGCGATCCACGTATCCATTATATCAAATTAAAAAAAAATATGGGACGAGCTTTTGCCCGGCAAAAAGCTTTGAATGAAGCGAATGGCGAATACCTCACAATGCTGGATGCAGATGATTGGATATACCCGGATAAACTTCAGAGACAGGTTGAATTGATACAACAACGCCCTACTGTGGCTTTGATAAGTGCGGGGATGGCTATAGTTGATTCAGGCAACCAGATTGTAGGTGCTTCAAAAGGCACGGCAGTTAAGGCACAATCGTCCATTAAAGGCCCTTTAACAAACTTGATTTTGCCGCCAATAGCGCATGCACCCTCAATGATTAGAATGGAAGTAGCAAAAAGAACAACATATGATCGTAGCCTTTTTCACACAGAAGACATAGATTTTTTGATAAACATTTTGCTTGATCGGCGCTATTATGAATGGCCTATAATTTCGTACGCATATCGTTTGAATAGCCAGGCTAATCAATCCAAATCACATATTGCATATCGAGAATTGATATCAATTTTCCAAAAGCATACCGATCGATTTCCCATCGAAAGTCGATTGGGCATAATAACAACGGTTTTAAAATATATGCTTAAAGTAACAGCCATTAGTTTGGGTTTTGGGAACAAATTAATTGCAAATCGATATAGAAACCCGACCCATGAAGAAAGAGATGACTTCCGCCATGCATGGCAGGTAGTCTCCAAAATGCACCGGGTTTATTTTGGATGATATTCCAAGACAGATATATAGCCTGATCCGGAATTGGCCACACCTAGGCAAAATGATATCTCCAGGCAAGGCACAGCTACGCCTTTGAACACCTGGAATCCAAAAGAAAAGAATTTTACACCTATTTAAAAGGGGTATCATAAAAAGTGCGGGTGCTGCATCTGATAAAAACCGCTGTCGGGGCAGGATGGGCGCTACGTCAAATCCGGGAACTGGTGCGCCTGGGCGTGGAGGTGCATGTGGCCCTGCCGCCAGGCGGGCCGATGGTGGGTCGATATACCAGCGTGGGGGCCGTTGAGCATCTGCTTCAGACGGATTTTCCAGTGCGAGCGCCCTGGCGGTTTCCGGCATTGGCCGCCAAACTTTCCTCGCTCATAAAAACACTGCAACCGGATATCATCCACAGCCATTTTGTCGGCACAACCCTTTCCATGCGGCTGGCTCCTGACCGGAGTAAAACGATTCCCAAAGTGTTCCAGGTGCCTGGGCCGCTTCATCTGGAAAACGTCTTTTTTCGCCATGCGGAACTGACAACGGCAGGTCATAATGACTTCTGGATCGGTTCATGCCGCTGGACATGCCGCCGTTATGAAAAATCGGGTATTTCACCCAAACGGATTTTTCTTTCATATTATGGCACGGACACGGATATTTTTGTGGCCAGGGAGCCCGGCAAACTGCGGGGAGAGCTTGGGCTTGGGCCGGACTGCAAAATCATCGGGATGGTCGCTTTCATGTATGCGCCCAAGCGATTTCTCGGACAGACGCGGGGCTTAAAGGGTCATGAGGATTTAATCGACGCGTTTAGCATCTGCCTTGAAAAAGATCCGGACATGCGCTGTGTGATGGCCGGAGGTGCATGGAATAACGCAACGGGTTATGAAACAGAAGTGCGCGACTATGCTCGGAAACGGTGTGGCGACAAGGTTATTTTTCTAGGCACCCGCAATGATGTTGCAGACATTTATGCGGATTTTGACGTGGCGGTTCATCCATCCCATTCTGAAAATGTGGGTGGTGCGGTGGAGTCCTTATTGCTCGGCGTGCCGACAATTGCAACCCGCGTTGGCGGTTTTCCAGATTTGGTGCAAGACGGCAAAACCGGCTGGCTGGTGCCGCCGAAAGATCCGCAAGCGCTTGCGGCAGCAATCCAGAATGCGCTGAATGATCAAAATGATGCGAAAAGCAAAGCTAGGAGCGGACAAAAGCTTGCTAGGATTCTTTTTGATGTGAGAAAAACTGCAAAAGAAGTCAAAAATATTTATGAACAAATTCTCGGTCGGATGTAGAGTGATTAGTTAATAAAATTATTGGGATGTTAGCTGATTATTATAAGGTTCGAAAGCGCTTCTTTGACCTTGCCTTCACTATTCCTGTCTTTATTCTACTTTCGCCTCTGATGGCCTGTATTGCCATACTGGTGCGGGCAGAGTTGGGAAGGCCGGTGATTTTTAAGCAGGTCCGGCCCGGAATATGTTTTAAACCGTTTACAATTTTTAAATTAAGGACCATGATCAACGCTTGTGATGCAAAGGGATATCTTCTTCCCGAAGCGGAGCGTCTTACCCGCTTTGGAAAATGGCTGCGCTCAACCAGCTTGGATGAGCTTCCGGAATTGTGGAATGTCCT
>CAZLRI010000253.1:0-4178 GCA_964561745.1 uncultured Pseudobdellovibrionaceae bacterium
AACCAAAAAATTTCTACTATGAATTCTTATCTCCAAACTCTATGTGGAGAGGGGTGGATTTGAACCACCGAAGGCGATTGCCGGCAGATTTACAGTCTGCTCCCTTTGGCCGCTTGGGAACCTCTCCTAATAAGGTCAAATTGAGCCGACGGCCGGATTTGAACCGGCGACCTACTGATTACAAATCAGTAGCTCTACCAGCTGAGCTACGTCGGCAATCTTTTCTCAGCTTTTGTTTCAAAGAACAAATAAACAAAAGACACCACTCCACTGTACCTCAATGGCATGTTGTCTTGATCTATAAAAAAATACCTGAATATTCCACTTGGAATACTCCAAAACTTCAAAATTAATTAATTAATAAATAATAAGAAAAAACACCCTTTACTCAGGGTCGGGGTTTTGTATGGGGGAGACCATATTTTGTCAAGTAATTTTATGGGTTTTCGATATTTTTTTAATTACTTGATGTGAGCCTGTTTTTCTCACGTTGCCGCATGGCTTCAGATATAATAATTGCACCAGCCACAGATACATTATATGACCCTATCTTGCCAAACATGGGTATATAGACCAAGTGATCACAATTTTCCCTAACCAACCTTCTTATGCCCTTACCCTCACTCCCTAATATTAAAGCATAATTTCCCCCGGTAAAATCAAACTGATATACGCTTGACGCCCCTTCCTCTTCTGCACCAACAATCCAAAACCCTTGTTTTTTAAGATCTTTTATAACATTTACCAAATTAGTAACCAAAACAATGTCCATATATTCTGTGGCACCTGCTGAAACCTTTACAACTGTTGGTGTAATTAAGGCAGAATTATCTTTTGGAATTACTATTCCTTTCACACCTAAAAGGTGCGCGGTTCTTATTAAAGAGCCTAAATTGTGAGGATCCTGAATGTTGTCTAAAAAAAGTAAAAAACTTTTTTTATCTTGTGTATTGTCTGAAATTATTTTTTCCAAACAAGCATATGGGTAAGGGTCAAAACGTCCTGCTATGCGTTGATGCTTATTTTCAAGTGATAATGAAGATATAACTCCATCATCAACAAAGTGAATTGGCAAACCTCTTTTTTCAGCACTGGTAACGATATCAGCTACTATGAGTTCCTTCTTGTTATGTGATATCCAGATCTCGTAACATTTTCTTTTTTGTGCACGCAGCGCTTCCTGCACAGCATTTTTCCCTGTAAGTATTTCTGACATTATTGTTTCTCTTCGCGTTCACGTTTAGCTTCTTCAACAACTTTCTGTGAAATATGTGATGGCACAGCCTCGTAATGAGAAAAACTCATTGTATAACTACCTGACCCACTTGTTATTGACTTCAAAGAAGCTGAGTATTGATATAATTCTGACATTGGAACCTTAGCACGCAACACTCCGCTATCCATTCCGGAAACTCTGCCTCTGCGGGAGCTGATATCAGATGACAAATCACCCATATATTCCTGAGGGGCATATACTTCCAAATCAACTACAGGTTCAAGCAACTCAGGACCTGCTTCCTGCATAGCTGCCTTAAAAGCAATTGATCCTGCTATCTGAAAAGACATGTCAGAAGAATCAACATCATGATATGATCCATCAAAGACAGTGACTTTTAGATCAACCACCGGATATCCAGCCAACACGCCCTTTTGCATAGATTCGCGAACACCCTTTTCAACAGCTGGAACATATTTGCTTGGTATTGATCCGCCAACAATAGCATTCACAAACTGGAATTCAGAACCGCTTGGCTGCGACTCTAGTCTTAACCAACAATCTCCATATTGCCCGTGTCCACCAGATTGTTTTTTGTGTTTGCCTTGTTTTTCAGATTTTCTCGTAATTTTTTCGCGATAAGGAATGTGTGGTTTTGAAAGTTCAACATCAACACCATATCTGTCAAGCAAACGCTTAACCAGAATATCTATCTGCACTTCTCCCATTGCTGTAATAATTGTCTCTGAAAATTCTTTGTCGATGTGATACTTAATTGTTGGATCAATTGATATAAGTTTAGAAAGAGCAACACCCAATTTATCCTGATCCTTTTTTGTCTTTGGTTTTACTGCCATTGGAACAACAGGTTTTGGAAAACTTATCTGATTACACACAAATGTGTTATTTTTTATTGTAAACGTATTATTAATTGTTGTGCTTTTAAGTTTTGCAACTGCACCAATATCTCCAGCTGGTGCTTCGGCAATTTCCATCCTCTCTTTGCCTCTTGTAACAATTATGTGCCCCATGCGTTCACTTGTATTATGATTGGCGTTGTATACATCCCCACCTGATTTTGCTGTTCCTGACCAAACTCTGAAAAAGAATATATCTCCAATGCCCGGGTCAGATGTTGTTTTAAAGACCTGAGCAACAAGAGGACCATTAGCATCTGATGTTAGTTCTATCTCAGAGTTGTCTGGTCTTTTTACTTTAACAGGAGGAAGAAGATCTGGGCTCGGGAAATCTCTGACCATTGAATTTAACAAAGAATCAAAACCTGCGGCACTGATTGAACTTCCCAAATAAACAGGATGTGTCTGCCCTAATGCAATTCCTTTAGAAACCGCAGAGGTCATCTCTTGTTCAGAGATTGAGCCCTGTTCCAAATATTTTTCAAGCAATGCTTCATCACTTTCTGCTATTGCTTCCATTAATTCTGTTTTAAGATTTTTTACTTTATCATTAAGATCTGCCGGAATGTTTGCTGAAGAATCAAGAAGATTAATCGTCCCCTTAAAATCTGCGCCCGTGCCGATCGGCAGTTGAAACAATGCAATGCCTGAAGTGAGTTCCTTAATAGATTCAAGAGAGCTTTCCAAATCAGCGCGTTCAGAATCCATTTTGTTGATAAAAAAAGCAAAAGGTTTGTTAAACTCGGAAACAATAGAAAAAAGACGTTTTGCTGCTATATCTACACCATTTGATGAATCAATGACAAAAAGAATAACATCTGCGGCTGAAACAGCACCAACAACCTCTCCAATAAAATCTGAATAACCCGGAGTATCAATTAAATTGATCTTTGTTTTCTCCCATTCGGTAACAATCAATTTCGAAGTAATGGATTGCTTTCTCTCAATTTCAAGGCTGTCATAATCTACAATTGAGTTCCCTTCATCAACACGACCAATCCGCGAAGTCAATTTTGCTGTAAACAAAACCGATTCAACAAAAGATGTTTTTCCTGCGCCCTTTGCCCCCACCAAAACAATGTTCCTAATCTGCGATGTTTGATATTTATTCATATTCCCTCCAAAGCATTAATTAAGATTAAATAGGATATCGGTCTTATGTAATTGCGTTATGTAAATCAACCATGAAATTAATATTTTTTATTAAGAGGGGATAGGCCTTGCGGGCAGGAAGCAGGAGGAAAAGATTTTACAACTTATTTCCATTCAATATCTGCCCCATATTGAGTGCGATCAATGATATGAATCAGCCCATTTTCCAACACCTCTAATTCGATATGCCAATCACTGGGTCTATCGTTAAATACCACAATATCTGAGCCACGGTAAAGAGTGGCGTTCTCTTTGATATAATATCTTCCAACATCTAAACAAATACGACTTGAACCATTATAAGATAACACGACTTGATGGTCTTGATAATGCAAATTAAATTCAGCAGAAACCCCTTCGCTTAAATCAATTGCAACGTGAATAGATTTTTCACCTAAAGTGAGATCTGAATATCTCCTTGATTGCATCTCGGACAATCCATTCATAAGGGCTGCACGTGCACGAACGTTGATGCTTCTATTCACTAATAATTCTCTGTATCTTTGCATAGATATCCAATCACTTAATCCTGCCAAAGCCCTTGCAGCATCAATCTGTATGTTATTATCATTGTTATCCATAAAACTTTTTATCAATGGCTCAACTGCTCGAGAATCTTCTAATCGATCCAATGCCTTTGCTGCTCTTGCTTGAACATCTGAATGTTCATCTGTCAAAAGACCTATCAAAGGCTCAACTGCTTGAGAATCACCCAATCGACCCAATGCCTCTACTGCTCTTTCTTGAACATATGGAGATTCATCAGTCAAGATATCTATCAATGGCTCAACTGCTTGAGAATCACCCAATCGACCCAATGCCTCTACTGCTCTTTCTCGAACATATGGAGATTCATCAGTCAAGATATCTATCAATGGCTCAACTGCTTGAGA
>CAZLRI010000254.1:0-4175 GCA_964561745.1 uncultured Pseudobdellovibrionaceae bacterium
AATAGGTCTCTCTTGAACAAGTGATTCATCTCTACCAACTTCTGTGCCTATAGCAGTTAAACGACATATATAATTACCAAATGGCAGGATCAATCCATCTGCATCTGTACCATCCCATACAGGTGGATTATCACCGCTTACTTGGGACAAATGGTTGGTAAGCAATCTCTTCTTAAGCACACCATCACTATTAAAAATCTCCAGTGTTACACGTGCTGATTTATTCAGGGCATAGGTAATTGTTGTTGATCTGTCTGGCAGGTCATCTGATGAATTCAGCGGGTTAAACTCAGCAACCGAGCTGGCAAAGTTTATAAGTTGCAAACCCTCTGCTATAGAGTTTTCAATATCAACTGTTATAGACGCAGACGTATCTTTGTCTTCACCATAACCATCGATAGCAGTTGCTGTTAATAAGACATTGTATGCTCCATTGGGCAGGGCTCTGCCAAAATTATCTTGTCCGTTCCAGACAAATGAATATGTTCGTTCTGATGCGCGATTTAAAAATGTCTGGCTATAAACAACCTTTGATTCATTATAGATCGTGACATTGATATCAGATGGTTTATCCAGCAATTCATAACTTATATTAGCGCGGCTAACACGCTCTGTAATAGTAGAATGTGTTGGGGTAATGTTTTTTAGTATAGGTGTTGGTAAAACCGATCCCCCTTCTTCACCCGGACCTCCGCCTCCCGGATCGCCACTACCACCTGCAGCCCCTTCACCAGACCCACCTTCAGCACTTAATAAATCTCTATGATTAACAACATTCACATACACAAAATCATAACTGTAATGATTCTCCCCTGTTGATTCTTCATCAATTACCTTTAATAAAATTGTGTACAAACCATCTGACACATCTCGTGTGTCCCATGTTCCCAAAACACCGTGTTGCACAGGACTGACACCGACATTGGAATTTGGATAATTGGCATCACCCCCCTCATTATGAATGTTTGTAGGGGATTGTAGCCTTAAAGGCACACTGATTGGTTCCCATTCAGAACCTGCCTCACCAACGGTTGAAATATCAGCATCCGTTACTTCCCATGTTCCATGCCGATAATAAAGCTTATAGGACTGATAATCAAAACCGCTGCTATTTTCTCCAATATTTGGGTCAGCGGCAATCCCGCGGATAGCAATAGTCTGCCAGACTTGCACGTTCTCCTCTGGAAACTCAATTTGAGCCTTGATACCAAAGAGAACAGCCTGTGTGAGAGATTCTGAAATCAAGCCCTGCTTTGATCTGGCAGAGACTCTTAGAACATACACACCAGAATCCAATGGATTATCATCTTCCTCAGTTCTCGTTCCCTGATGATTAATCCCATCCCAAACTTCTCTGACATGCCCTTTGTCGACCTCTTTGTCATGAATAAGGTTTGAAATAAATTGTTTGTTCGAGTTTAATAGATCAACCGTTATCATTGCATTATCAGATAGATCAAAATGCAACTCTGTCTGATCATTTACGCTATCGCCATTAGGTGTAAAAACAAGCGGCATTGCTGCAATATTTGAAATACGCGCAGCCCGGGCATAATAAAATTCTGTATTGCGGTCATATTCATGTATGTTTTCGCCGAGTTCAAACACTGCAAAATTATAGAGATTGGTAAAATAGGTGATGAAGAGATCCCATCCTTTACCAGAACTAAATGCCCCATTATAAAGATCATCAACTATTTTGCCAATTGAGGATGAGGAATATTCACGATACCCGGCTTCTGCAAGCCAGTTATTAAGCGAAGTCCCATCAGCGCTATAAGCAACTCTCGTTCCATTAGTTAAGAGACCCAAAATATCAGGCTTGCCATCTAAATTCACATCACCGACCGCAATCTGTGTACTTAAAGGCATTTCGCCAACAACAGATATGCTTTGCGTTACACCTCCATTTTGATCAACGACATAGATGTGATTGTTCGTTGTCGCAAAAATAAGCTCATTATAACCATCGGCATTCATATCATATGACACTAACTCTCCGATAATATTTCCTCTGTCTGGCGTGACAAAAAATGACAAAAAGGATATTGAACGGTCGGGATTAACATCCCATACGAAAATGACACTGCCATTTATCGCATAAAGCTGATCTTTTCCTTTATTAAATAAACCAGCAACCGCAATTTGAAAAAAACTGGTTGTTTCCGGATAAGTAAAGCTGTCAAGATCATTGCCATCTTCTTTAAGAACATGAATCTGATTATTATTTGTTGAATAGATTGTTTCTAACTGATTATCATTATTGATATCTGAAATAATAGGAGTTGAAACAAGCCTTGACTCTCCCAAACTTAAATCACGCGACCACTTGCTCAATTCCCGAGCCAAACCTGTATAGACATGCAGTCGCATCGAATTGTCAGCCCCTTGCGAAATGACAAGAATCTCCATTCTCCCATCTTTATCCAGATCCATTAAGCGCGGCTCCAGAATAAATGTCCTTCCTGATCCTGATAAATCAATGGGCCAGTTATCAACTTGCTCTCCCTTTGAATTCCATGCATACAACTTTCCGTCGATCGTCCTTGTCACAGATTCAATCTGATACGAGTCATCAATATTGCCAACTGATTGGATGGCAAAGACCGATCTAGCCCCAACGAGCAGGACAGCAGCAATAACAATTGTTAAACTTTTTTTAAATATTTTGTTTAACATAAGAACCTCTATAATTAGAATATCTGTCATTACCCAAATTGATTGGATAATCCAGTTTTTTGCATCTCTTTCGTTTCCAAGACACAAGTATAAATATCATGGAACGTCAGTCTGCCTTACACTCCAACTCCATGTTCTCCAAATCAGAATAATTATAATTAACACCATCTATTGAAACGATACCTTGAATGTTAAGAACTTCATTTTCAAAAGAAACCTGAACATTAAAAATAAACCAATTATAATGAGTTGGTAAGGCTACATTGATATGCTGATTAGGCTCGTTGGAAGTATAACAATTGCCATTAAATTTTGTTGTATTTCCATATTCATCACGTTCCACATCTTTCAAATCACATTCAAAATAGCCATCTATCCTCCATGATCTTCCACACACTCCACGAGCATCGTGGCTACCATCATATTCAAAAGCATTGATGCCATTTTCAAGCCGTGTTTCATGTATTCCTGAAGTAATGAAATCAACTAAAGTAAAAAAACCCTCCAGCGTTTGTTCTGTTGGCGGATTCGTAACAACATCAGCAATAGGATCAGTTAGTTCCACAGGTGTAATTGCCTCTGTTGTTTGCGAGTCATCTTGATTCGCGCATATATTGGATCCTGACAAGGTAACGCAACCAGTATCCTTAGTTTCACTGCTACCGCAAGCTTGAAGAAAAGTTAATGATAAAAACAGTGCGATAAAAATTTTGATTTCTTTCATTTTTCCTCCTGTTGGTCATTTTTTATTTCTTGTTCTACATTTTTATCTTCCAATCTTCCTTTAGAGAAAATTGCATTAGGACCTGTGTAAACAAGTTTTTTAGTATCCTCTTTTTCAATAAATATCTGTCTTACATTATGTCTTCCAAATGATTCTCCATATAATTTCTTTAGTGATTTTGGAGGAAAAGCATAAATATCCAGTTGATGTTCTCCTTTATCTAAAATGAAATTGGTTTCGCTATTTCGATCGACAATGATTTCATCATGTTCATCGATTTTAATGCTATATTGTTTAAGTTGAGAGCCCTGCATTGGAGGCATCGCACGAATAATCAACGTTCCTGCATCTTGTGTAGATGAATAGTTGAATTCAGTAATCAGCTTAGTTCTTTCTAATCCCATTTTGCTTGTTTGAGATTCAAGCATACAACCTGCCAGCAAAATAAAAGCGAGCACTATAAATATTTTTGTTATGTTTTTCATTTTTCTCTTTAGGGGTCAGAGCTACACATTACACATGTTTTGTATTCTATCCTCAATTACCCTTATTAAATGAGCATCCCATCTTGAATAAAATATTTTCTTTCGTTCATTCCCTCGTGACGTTATGTGATAAAAAGCTCCTTCAAACTCTATTCTTAAAGGTCTTGCCATATTTTCCACCTTTCTCTCTCAGTCGCATTACCTTGTTATTTTACTTCCATCTCTTCAAAGAACATCTTGGTTTCTCAAACAATGTGTAATGTGTAGCTCTGACCCTGTTGTTTTTT
>CAZLRI010000255.1:0-4172 GCA_964561745.1 uncultured Pseudobdellovibrionaceae bacterium
GGGTGCAATTCAGAATGTTTATTCTCCGCAGGTCTATAAAAGAATGTTTAACCTCGGGCAAAAAGGCGGTGAATCTGTGGGCAGGTATATGACCCCCTTTGCTTATATATCTATCGCTGTTGCATTGATGATTTCTCTTTTTTCCGAGGAGGTCATCAGTTTATTGACCCCAAAATCTTATCACGGTGCCATTGATATTGTGATTGTCTTGTCCATGTTTTATGGTTCCTGGTTTTTCGGCAAGCAGCCTCAGCTCATCTATGCAAAAAAGACACATATCAGTTCCCTGCTTTCAGTCGTAATTATTGTTTTGAATGTGCTGATAAATATTCCCTTCATCATGAAATGGGGGGCAATAGGAGCTGCATGGGGAACACTTTTAGCCGGATTGCTCTCTGGAGTTATTGCGTTTTTAGTATCACAGCATTATTATAAAATCGAGTGGGAATACAAAAAAATCTTTGCTATCTTCTTTGTCTTCTTTGCATCTTCAATCTTAATGATTTTGCTTAGAAATCTTTCTGTTACTTATGCAATAATATTAATAGTTAAATGTGTTTCAGTCAGTTGTTATATATACCTCGGGGTTAAACTAAAAGTGATTACGAAGGAAAACTATCTCATTATAAGGCAGATGATACTGGTTAAGAGCAGTATTTTACCGCAGTGCAAATAGAAATTTACAATATATAACCAGACAATTAAGGAGAAAGTAAATGACCGCTAACGAGTTTTTGCAGCTATTGGGTGATACGCTTGGGTTGAGTGAAAAGATTGAACTAAATGCAAGAAGAAACGATATTAATGAATGGGACTCAATGGGACAGATACAGATACTCTCAATGCTGGAAGAGCGGTTTGGCTTAAAGTTAGAGATGGAAGACCTTGTTGCATTGGAAAGTGTTGTGGACATTATAAGAATATTGAATTCAAAGAACATATTTTTTGATTAAGACAATGGAAAGAAATTATACAATTCTTGATTGCAAAATATCCGGCATTGAATACTATCTGCCGCAAACCATTATTGATAACCAATTGCTGTCCTCTCGCTATCCGGAATGGAATGAAAGCAAAATATATGAAAAGACAGGGATACGCTCCAGACATGTGGTAAGTAATGATGAGCATGTCTCTGACCTTGCTGTTAACTCAGCAAAGAAGTTAATGGAAAAAGGAAACTTGGATATCAGCGAAATAGATACTCTGATTTTATGCACCCAGACGCCGGATTATGCCCTGCCAGCCACGTCATACCTTGTGCATGAACGGCTCGGATTGTCAAAAAGGTGTGTTGCTTTTGACTTTAATCAGGGATGTACTGGTTTTATTTATGGACTTTACATTGCCGGCAATATGATACATTCTGGTTCTTCAATGAATGTTTTATTGATTACTTCTGAAACATATTCAAGATGGTGCCATCCTATGGACAAAAGCGTCACTACAATATTTGGTGATGGCGCTGCAGCCGTTTATCTTCGTCGTGCAAAAGGCGAACACGGAATTGGTCCTTTTATATTTGGAACAGATGGCAGGGGGTTTCAGAATTTAATAGTTCCTTCTAGCGGCTCTCATAGAATGCAGAGTAATGACGGGGGCGATAATGAAACGACAGATGAAAGTGGAAATATCAGGACGCCAGCTAATTTATATATGAATGGACCTGAGTTGTTCCGTTTTGCTATGGGCACAGTGCCCGCTTTAGTGAAGGATGTTCTAAGTGTTTCTAAAACAAGTTTTGAAAATATCGATAAATTCGTATTTCATCAGGCCAATTTCTATATGCTTAAGAATATACAGAAGATGCTGAGAATACCAGATAGCAAAATGATTTATGAGATTGAAGATGTGGGCAATACTGTTTCGGCATCTATCCCTATAGCATTGAAGCGGGCATATGACAAGGGCAGCATATCCGTTGGAGAAAAACTGTTGCTGGCAGGGTTTGGTGTTGGCTACTCTTGGGCAGGAACCACGCTAACATGGAACCCAGACACCACTGTATGAGATTTGAATCCAAGAGGACAGTTATCACAGGCGCCAGTTCAGGTATCGGGAAAGCGATCGCGAGAAGATTATCCAGCGAAGGCGCTGATATTTTGGTAGTCGGCAGGAATGTTGACAGCCTTGAACATCTCTGCAAAGAGATATTAGCTGCTGGTGGACTTGCAAAATATCTGCTATGCGACCTTTCAACCCAGGAAAACAGAGAGTCATTGTGCAAATCTATATCTGAAATATGGACTGATAAGATAGATGTAATAATAAATGCTGCTGGAGTTCACAGCGTTAGACCTATTTCGCATTGCGACGCGAATATTTGGCGTCAACTTATGGAAATTAATGTCATTGCCCCAGCAGATTTACTAACTGAATTGCTTCCAAAACTTGACATTGGATCTGTTGTTGTGAATATATCATCTGTTGCGGGGATTACTGCTACCCCGGGGAGTTCTGTATATGCTGCAACAAAGGCTGCGCTATTGTCTTTCACCCGGACAGCAGCAGCAGAACTTGCTCCGAGGGGAATAAGGGTTAATGCAATTTTACCGGGTATGGTTAAAACGCCTATGCTGGAAACAATGTTTAGATTTTTTACAAAAGAGCAGCAAATAGAATTAGAGAAAAGACACCTGCTGGGATTTGGGACAGTTGAAGATATTTCCGCTGCAGTTGCATTTATTGCTTCGTCCGAAGCTAAATGGATAACAGGATGCGCATTTGTTATTGATGGAGGGTTTTCGCTTACTCTATAGGTTATGGGGACTGCAAATTTGGTTGATAAAAGTTTTGCTATACCCTTGAATGCAGATAATTACGAGTCTGTTGCAATTTTTCTTGAAAAGGCTACCGATGGTATTTTCAAAAAAGAGTTCTGGCTGGATCGTTTTGGGTATTGGTGGGACAGGAATTCTGCAATGCTCCCAGATATCAGCAGGGGATGGATTCTGAGCGGAGAAGATGATGAAGTCGGAGGATTTTTGGGCAACATCCCTGTTCGGTATTATATAAAAGGTCAAGAGAAGATTGTCTGTTGTGTAACAAGCTGGTATGTTGGAGAGAAATATACTAAAAAAAGCCTGAATCTGCTGATACCTTTTCTTAAACAAACGGTCCCTGTTTTGTTATTAGACACCACCCCTACCGTGAAAGTTGCAAACATGCTGTCTCATCTGGGTTTTAATAGCATTGATAAGGAATGGCTAAAAAAAGACGCTTTTTATCCGGTTGATATAGCTGAGTTTTGGGATTTTATTGCTATGAGATATGGATCAAAAAAAGGCATAGCCGCTTTAATTAAATTGGCAGGTTTATTGGCAATACCGGCAGTAAAGTTTTATCGAAAGGTGTGCAAATTAAGCCTGCCCGCAATAGGGAAGGAATACATATTTAGTGAAATCAGAGCATTTGACAAGTCGTATTCATTGCTGTGGAATAAGCTTAAAGAAAAGCATGACATGCTTGCTGTAAGAAATGAGACTACGCTTAATTGGTTTTTTTTTGGCTCAGCGGATCTGATGTCCAGCAGGAAGGTAATAGAGCTTAGATGTGATGACGCGCTTATTGGATATGTTGCTGTTAAAGAGATAAAACATAGTTTATGCGGGAAGGCATATTATTTTTTTGAAGTAGTGGATATGGTTATTCTAACCGAAAATGAATCTGGATATAACATTGCTGTTAAGGGACTTTTATGGCTTGCTGAAAAAAATAAAAACAAGGTTATGCTGATTAAGTTTAATGCCTTTGACGAGAGGATTAAGAGAGCTTTGCTGGACTTTGGATTTTTTTGGAAAACTGGTGACTCAAGGTTTTTGTATAAGTATACAGAGGGGCACGGGTTGGATGCAGCAGATTATCCTTCTGGCTATTTTTATGCCACTCCGTTAGATGGAGACAGGTGTTTTTTCCCGTGAAGAAGTTTTTAAGATTGTCCCTTGTTAATTTTGCGGGGCTGTTGTTTGGAATCTCTAAGGATATCTTTTTAAATAGGACCCTGACAGTTTTTGTTTATCATGATGTTTCAGATAATCCAAGCGAGTTCAGCCTCAAATATAATCTCAATGTGTGCCCTGAGATATTTGAGCATCAGATTAATTTTATTAAAAACAATTTTAATATTATAAGTTCAGATGATTTGTTGGAAGCAAGAATACCTCCTAAAGCTG
>CAZLRI010000256.1:0-4142 GCA_964561745.1 uncultured Pseudobdellovibrionaceae bacterium
AATCAAGTGACTTTGCCGAGTTTCTTCCAAAATATGTCTGGTTCATGGAAGAACCGGTTTGCGAACCCCCGGCTATTGCCATTTATTATATTTCCAAACTTGCCAGTGAACATGTGAAAGTTCTCATATCCGGTGAAGGGGGGGATGAGGCTTTTGCCGGATATCAGAATTACAGGAATTTGGTTTGGTTGGAACGGCTGAAGAAAATGATGGGGCCATTGGCAAATGCTCTTGGTCAGGCGATGAAGAAAATGGAAAAAGCCATCCCTCTTGGGCGGCTAAGTAAATATGTACCGCTCCTGTCGCTTCCACTGGCCAAATATTATTATAGCCGCACTTCAAACCCCTTTACGCTGATCAATAGAGAATTTACAGACTTCTACATATCTTCATTCAGAAATAAAATTATTAAGGATTTTTCAATTGAACCCAGCATGGCCTGTTTTCGCAACGGGGATTCAGCAGACAATCTATCTAAGATGCTCTATGTGGATACGAAGACTTGGTTGCCGGATGACCTGCTGGTCAAGGCCGATAAAATGACCATGGCCAATTCTGTTGAACTGAGAGTTCCTCTTCTGGACCACAAGGTTTTGGAATTTGCTGCTGGGTTGCCCCCTTCTTTTAAGCTTAACGGCTTTACTACCAAATATATTTTAAAAGAAACCTTTAAGGACATGGTTCCTAAAGAAATAATAAATCGCCCCAAGACGGGATTGCCCGTGCCGTATGGGTCCTGGATGAGAAATAACCTAAGAAAAATGGTTGAGGAAACCTTGTTAGATCAGAAATCCATTGGTCGTGGTTATTTTAACAGAAATGGGCTCGAAAAGATCCTGTCAGCCAACTTAAATGAAGGCAGCTATGACAAAGACGTATTTTCCCTGCTTGTATTGGAGCTGTGGCACCGGGAATTTATTGATAAAGTTCCACAATTGTTTAAATAATTCCCTTGTTCCAGGGCAATAGGTGTACATAAGATACTTGGATTCGCGCAGTTCCCCTTCGCCACTCCCCTAAACCAGGTCTCGCCTCATGAGGTGTCAAATGAAGCATCTTGTTAAGAAACATATTAAAAAAGGGACTTTTGTGTATTGGTTATTTAAAATACCTTATAGTCTACTAGAAAAGTTAAAGGAACTATTTACAGATTCTTATATTATCTTACTTGAGCATTATTATCACGTAAAGTCGAGACATAGCCAGAAGAGTGGTGTATTAAAGAATAATAGGGCAACACCGTTAATTGTGTCTCTTACCACTATTCCAGAACGAATCAATAAAGTCCACTTGTGCATTGAAACACTATTGGAACAATCCTGCAAACCGGATAGTATTATTCTGTGGCTTGCTGATTCAATTACAGAGAATGAAATTCCAAAAGACCTGAAGCACTTGGAAAGTAGAGGGTTGCAAATTAGATTTTGTAAAGATATTCGTTCATATAAGAAAATCATCTATACTTTGATGGAACATCCAATGAGTATTATTGTGACTGCTGACGATGACGTGTTATATTCAAAATATTGGCTTAGCAGATTGTATGAAGCCTATCAAAAAGAACCTGAATACATACATTGTCACAGAGCCCATTTGATGGAAATAGACAATGACGGAAAATTGAAAAGCTACCATGACTGGTTATGGTGCTCACCTGGGGTACAAGGACCTTCTTTCCTTCTTTTCCCAACAGGCTCTGGAGGTGTTTTGTACCCTCCTGGTTCTCTTAATGGCGAAGTGCTAAATATTGAATTATTTATGCAAATATGCCAAACAGGAGATGACGTATGGCTTAAAGCAATGTCGTTACTGAATGGCACCTCTTGTAAAAAGGTCCGACCGTATTCAATGAATCTTTTTGAAATTAGAGGGATTAAAAGTAGCTTGTGGGATGTAAATATGAAAATAATTGATAATATAAGCAGAAATGATCAACAAATACAAGCAGTATTTATGCAGTATGAGCTGTTGTCATATTTGCGGAAGGGGAATCAATAAATTTTTTTCTTCAGGTGAGAATGTGAATGCTATTGTATCATCCATTTTGGCCTTCTTAATACTTGTGGTGCTTTTTGCGCCGCGGCGATGGGCAATTTTAGGGATGATGGGTGGAGTCTTGTATCTCACACAAGGGCAATCAATCAACATTATTGGCTTCAACATGTATCCTATAAGATTTTTAGAAATAGCCGGATTTGTGCGAATAATGATTCGAAGAGAGTTTTCTTTTCAGGGCCTCAACGAGATAGACGGTGCTTTTATAATCTTTTATAGTTATCTATCCATTGTACACTTAGTGCGCACCACAGAATCCTCGGCCGAAACAGTCGGCATAGCGATTGACGCTCTATTGTGTTACTTTACATTTCGAGGATTGATTAATAATATTGACAATTTTCGATTGTTTTGCCGCGATTTCATTATTCTTTTGATACCTTATGTGGGTCTAATATTATGGGATTTTTTCACAATTGTTAATTATTTTGTATTGATCGGGGGCGTATCCGAGCACATTTTTCGAGAGGGACTACCACGCTGCCTGGGTAGTTTTAGACATTCCATCACTTTAGGCACATTAGGAGCAAGTTTTTTACCTTTTTACATCGGAATGGTTTTTGAAAAGAAAGATCGCGCCCGTGCCTTTATAGGGATTGTTCTTTGCGTGGGCATTGTTTTACTCTCGAATTCCGGTGGTCCTTTAAACGCTACAATCATTGTACTGATCGGTTGGTTATTATGGTTTGCTCGTGGAAAGATGCGTTTTGTAATGAGTAGCCTTATCGTTTTGCTCATTTTGATAGCAATATTTATGAAAGCCCCTATTTGGTATTTGCCTGCAAAGGTTAGTGACTTTAGCGGGGGTGGTGGCTGGCATCGCTCTTACCTTCTAGAACAAAGCATAAAAAATATTAGTAAGTGGTGGATAGCAGGCATGCCGTCGATTGAAACTGCAGACTGGATGCCATACATCCTCGAATCCAGTGGAGGTGCAGATATAACTAACCAATATATATCATTGGGACTAGGTGCTGGTCTTGGTGCAATCGCTCTGTTCTTCTTCTTACTGAAAGTATCCTTTTCCGTTCTGAGTGGAGCATTGAAGGCGGTTCGGGCTCAACATCAAGAAACCACTAACATAGAGTTACTGCTTTGGAGCTTTGGTATTGTACTCGCCATGCACATAGTAAATTGGATAGGTGTATGCTATTATGACCAAATAAAAATGGTCTGGTTCATGCAACTGGCTGCCATTGCAAGCCTCTCGCAGATTTACGCAGTCCCGATAGAAAAGGCCGCAGTAGGATTTTAAATTTTTCTTTGGACAGCCGTTTTAATGAATGCAGTTTGTAATTATGTTAGGCCATTGTAAGAAAGATGTAATATGAAAAATTTAATAAAAAAGATACCCGTCCTTCGCTCTGTAGCTAGGATTGTTAAATACACTTTTATAGCACCGTTCAAATCATTTCCTGGCTCCGAGGATTACTGGAGACAGAGATACAAGACGGGAGGGACTTCAGGGGCAGGCTCTTAACACAAACTTGCCGAATTTAAAGCTGAGACCCTGAATAGTTTTGTAAGAGACAAACAGATCAGAACAATTATTGAATACGGGTGTGGAGATGGTAATCAATTGAGATTGTCGTCATATCCATCTATATTGGCTTTGATGTGAGCCCAGAAGCCATATCACAATGTGAGAATATCTTCTCCAATGATGAAACTAAAACCTTCAAATTGATGGATGGATATGCAAACGAAACAGCTGAGCTAACTTTGTCTTTAGACGTTATTTACCACCTCATTGAAGATAATGTCTTTTTTACTTATATGAAACGGCTTTTTGATTCCTCCACAAAATTCGTGATTATTTACTCATCCAACACCGATAAGCGGGCAAGATTACAAGCGGCTCATGTAAGGGAACGAATGTTTTCGAAATGGATAGAACAACACAAATCAGAGTGGAAACTTATACAACATATTCCCAACAGATATCCGTATACTGGTGATGAACAAAAGGGATCCTTCGCTGATTTTTATATTTATGAAAAGGCCTAATCGGGTAGCCGGCACTGTAAAACAAGCTTCGGTGAAATTCAAACATCTCTCAAAAGGAAGGAGGTACTTATGAATTATGT
>CAZLRI010000257.1:0-4097 GCA_964561745.1 uncultured Pseudobdellovibrionaceae bacterium
TCCATTAGGGGACATTTTGCTTCACACAGAAAGGTTGTCAAGGGCGACTTTCGTCGCCGCGAAGCGGGTGAACCCCTTGACAACCTTTCTGTGTGAAGCTACCTCCCATTGCTACAATCGGTCATTTTGTTTTGCGGGAGCTATAACTAATGATTAATGATTGGGCAATATCTATTCCTGAAGACCAATATTAGTAATGTCTGGTTCTGCAGCCCTAAGATAAGTTTTTATCTCTCTTAAAATTCTTCTCTCCTCAATGCCTGTTGATTTAACACCAGATACTACGCTCTTTATCTTTGAGCCAACATCAATGCGGGTTTTATCCCCATCATGTACGACATTAACAATCAATTTATAATACGCTCCATTAACTCCTAATTCCCTTCTGCTAAAAAGCATTATACCATGAGAGTCGGAAGTTGTTGGCATCCACGACGTTTCCATCCTGCCATTATCAATATCTTCAACTGCAACCGGATAGCTGTTATTTTTCAAAGCCCATCGCGCTGCATAATATGAGGTTTCCTTATCTGTAGAAACCTTCTCTGATGCGAATCTCACGTCTTCTACAACCTGCGCATCCATCATAGGTTTTGAACATGATGCAATATAAGTCAATAAAAAAGCTATAAGCAAAGTTTTCAAATATTTTGTCTTCATATTTTTAATTTATTCCATCTTTTTATGTATATACCAAGCCCTATTAATAACATAATAATACTTATAAACTGCGATGTTGACAACCAAGGATCTATAATAAAACCTCTTATATAATCTCCCCTAAAATACTCAACAAAACCTCTTAATAGTGCGTATGCTATTAAATAAGTGGCTAAAAGCTGCCCTTCAAACCTTTTTTTCCTTCTGATTATTAGTAACAATGCAAAGGTTAAAAACTCTCCAATAACCTCCATTAATTGTGTGGGGTATAAAGGAATACCGGTTGGCGCAAACGAATTTGGATTAGCTGGAAATATAACTCCATACCATGCATCATAGCCTATTTCCCTACCATGACAGCAACCTGCCATAAAACAACCTAATCTTCCTATTGCATGTCCAAGGGATATTGCTGGAGCAAAAACATCTCCATAGCTCCAAAAATATAAATGATTGCGCCTAATATACCAAACAGCAACTATTAAACTCGCTATCAAACCTCCATAAAATACCAGACCACCTTCCCATATCTTAAAAAAGATTAATGGGTTTTCAAAAAAACGTTCTCTCTCGCTGATCAACACATGCAGTAACCTTGATCCAATAATAGCTGACAAAATCACATAAAATGAGAGATCCGTTGCTTTAGCAGAATCAAGTCCCTGTATTTTACTCTCTCTGGACACCCAAGCAAGGGCAACAAGATAAGCCAAAGCCACTAAAAACCCATATGTATGTATGGTGATTCCACCAAATATTGGAATCTTAAAAAGAATAGGATGCATATGGAAATCTTATAAAAGATGGGTTGCTAAAAGTAAAGATACAAAATAGCTAGTAGTTCATGACGCTCGAAGTTACGGGTTGTCATCCTTCAACTTGATCGGAGGATCCAGAAAAACTGGATTGCCCAATCAAGTTGGGCAATGACATCATAACCGTAATTTCAACTGTCATGAACTACTAAGGATATCTCTTATTCCTGTCTTATTAAAGCACCGAAATTACTACTTGTGGAACTGCCTGAGAGAGATAATACTGGCGAGACATTTTCTACATCCAGAATATCAAAAAACCGCGCTGCAGAAGCATCAACTGAAAAGTTCATACTGTTACTATATTCACTTGTTGTAACACCGTGCAATACAGTTCCCCTATTATCATCAGCATCGCAAATCGTACAAACACCCTGCCAATAACCAGTAGAATCATTATACACACGGTTTCTATATATATAACGGGAATCCTGTGTAATACCTGTATTTGTAAGTGCTAGAGCCACTGTCCACCTTGCCAGAAATTCATGAAAACTAGAAAATCCGCTTGGTCCATTAAAAGCATCTTCAAGGTTATCCACTCCGGTTAATGATGTATTATCAAGTCTGTTTATAAAACCATCTGGATCGCTTGATTGTTCATACATATATCTTAAGAAAAGATATGAAGCTCCTCTTTCACCTAAATTTGGAGACCCAGTTGCTGTTAATGAATATGAAGATGGGCTTGCAAGATAGATTGCATATCTTGACGCATTCTCCACACCAACCCACATCCAGTCTTCCATAAAATGAGACATTGCCTCATTGAGCCAGTTGTTTTCAGGTGATCCACTATTTATAAACACGTGATTATTATAGCTGATAGCGTGTTGCAGTTCATGAGGAAATACCGGACGTAAGAGATTGGACATTGCGAAATCTTTTGAAACCCTATAGCCCCACAGACCATTAGGATCAGGAACCATCATATACACAATCTCCATATAATTACTCACCTGATTTGATGCGCTTTGAGGATAAAAATCAGCACCATAAAAATATCCGGTAATAATTCCTCCACCTAATTCACCTAACCGGTTAATCTGTTTAGTCAAAAGAACGACAACCTTTCCATCTTGATTTATATCAGGCAGGTCACCAATCAAATTTTGTTCATCAACTGCAACTTCATCGTAAAAAGCACCAAGTTCTGCTATATCACTATCATCCAAGCTTGATGATGGAACAGTTGTATCTACATACACAGCAACTTCATCACCAACATATCTTGCTTCAGCTTCTACTGTTACATAGCTCGAAGTTGAGGTAAGACTTGAGAGAACTCTGAACTGGGATATGTCACCAACAGATACTGATTTTGAAATAATCAAACTTTTTGAATTATTGTTAAGATCAGGAGGCATCTCTCTTTCTGCAATTTCAAACTCACTTGCCCTAAGCCATGCAGACAAAATCTCTGAAGCATCAAGATCTAAATCTTTTTCATCAACATCTTCATTTGATACAATAACATCAAAATCTTTTTCCAAGCCCTGTGTAATATCACTACTAATCTGCATTGCTGTACCGCTTCCACTATCACTTGCAGAACCTGTTATTAAAATAAATTTTGCATCAGGAGATACACCAGAAAAATCAACTGAAACATCTCCTAATTCATCAAAATTGATATACATTAAATCACCTATACCCAGCTCTGCAGGTGATGTATATTCATTTGAAAACTCAACGCCACCAGTCCCTGACTCAGTTCCACTACTTGTACTATATGAAGTTGTGGACCCACCGCCACAACCAATTAAACTAATTGTCGCGAATATGACAACAAAAGATAACCATATGTCTTTCCACGACTTGTGCATTATTGCCCCTCTTTCCAAAAACTACATCTGGAAAGAGTTGCAACTGACATGCCAAATATATGTCTTTTTTAATTTACATTTTTACTTGTAATTTCAAATAGTTAAAACATGGCATCAATATCATCAAAACATAAAGGGGTATTAATTAACCCATTAAAATTATTTTATTTTATCAAAAACTGTTAACTACCCTAAATATAATAAAATACGGCATATTTTAAAGCGTCAAATATATATCTTTTGGTATTATTAAACCTGTTTGGAAAAGCTATTTTTAACTAGCAATATTTATTAAATGATATTAATGGGTTAAGAACAAAGGAACAATCATCTATTATGAAAATGAATAAGAACAAAGAACATTACAATTCATTTAATACCTTCTTAAAAGACCGGTTTGGCTACAAAGTCTATAAAGTAACCTTGGATAGTGGATGCACCTGTCCGAACAAAGATGGCACAATTGGAACTAATGGATGTATATTTTGTTCAAAAGATTCTTATGTCATGTCAACTGCACTTAATACAAATACAAATTCAAATTCAAATGATATAGAAGCAAATTTAAAAAACGGAATTGAATATGTTAAAAAAAGACACAAGAACACCGGAAACTTTATAGTGTATTTCCAAAAAGACTCTAACACCAACAAACCAGCAGATGAGCTAAGACAAATCTTTTTCAGGGCAATTGATCATCCTGATATTGTTGGATTGTCTATTGCCACGCGACCTGATTGTATGTAAGCGATTGCCGAAGCGCATCTGGCGCAGGGTTAGCTGTGTGGCGGCACGG
>CAZLRI010000258.1:0-4084 GCA_964561745.1 uncultured Pseudobdellovibrionaceae bacterium
CCATTTTTTACTGCTTTCCTGAGGGGGAAGTTCCGGTCTAATATTTATTCAAACAGACAGAAATGTTTCCGCTTGTAGCTGTGAGATGTCCATGTTCATAAAGCTTTCGACTTATCTCAACGATGTTCTCGGATTGTGTTTTAATCCATTTTGACGAGTTTCTATCAAACATGGTCTAAACCTCTTCAATTAATTCATCGTTCCATGCTTTTTGTCTGCCACTGGTACCAAGGAAAATAAGACCTAATAATATCCAACAGCCTGCTCGCAGCCGCTTTGTTATTTGAATAGTTATTCCTATTGCTGGATTAAGATGTAGTAAATAAAGAACCCCACTATAAGCGCCTTCCATAATTCCAAGTGCGCCAGGAACAAAAGTAAATACAGCATTAATCATTGGTGCAAGAGCACATAAAACAAGGGCTGTAAAAAGATCGAATTTATCTGATACGCATCTGCCTATAGCATAGATTTCTATCATACCAAGAAACCTCCCTGCTGTGTGGTATGACAGGGCAATCCAGAAGCTCTTATGGCTCTTTTTATAGAAGTTAATAATATGATGATCCAGCTCTTCAAAACGGTTGATAATTCGTTCTGAAAAAGTCTTTTTTATTTTAAGTCTTTTACATATAGACATAAACAAGCTGAATAACCCTTTTTGCTGATGGATGAAAATAAAAGCCACAAATGAAGCTGCTATCAAGACAACTATTGGCACTCCGTATTTAATATTTGCTGGCAATGTGTCAAAAGTAATAAATGAAACTATAATTCCAAATATTATTACTATAAGTATAGCTATGCTATGTAAGGTTCTGTCTACAACTACAGAAGCAGCTCCTTCAGTTGTGGAAAAATTATTTTTCAGCATGTATATTCTAAGAGGATCTCCGCCAAGAAAGTTGGCTGGTGTAAGAGTATTTACAGCTTCGCCTGCTATTTTTATGCGGAATAGTTCCCAAAACTTAATCTTGTTGGACATTCTTTTTAGAAATTGCTCCCAAGCCAGTGTATATAGGATATACCACACAAGACCGATGGTGAAAATTGGCACAATTCTCCAACCCAAAGCTAAAATATTATCAAAGATAGAGTTTATTCCTATTTTTCTTATTAGAAAGAAAAGCAGAAATGCGCCAAGTAACAGAAAAAATGGTCTTGCCTTTTTTATAACTGGGGTCATTTTAAAAAATCCTTTCTGTTAACAATCTGTGTTCAGCTTTTTTTAAATCTTCCTCTGTATCAACCTCTAACCAGCCTATGTTTGAAGCATCGCAGATATTTATTTTTTCGCCATTTTGGGCAAGTGTGTCCAAAATAGATTCAACAGAAGATAATTCACCACTATCTTTTATAACAGCTTTAATTGCATCATGGTAAATTTTAAGATGTGTTTTGCTGCAATATGTCATTCCAATATACCCCCCGTCAAAATCAGCAAGGGTTTTTGAAATCTTTTTTAAATGACCAGATGTGTTTAGTTTTATTTTCATGTCATCATCTACAAGGTTTCTGTCAAAATCGCAAATAGCGGTTATTTCAGATGCGTTGTTTAATACCCTTTCAAGTATCTGTTTTGGATATATATGGTCAACGTTTGATAATAAAAAATCATCATCTAAAAAAGGAAGGGCGCATTCAATTGTTTTAATGCTCCCAAGTTTAAAATTAGGATTAAAAAATATTTTTATTTTATCTGAAGCATTTTTTATAAATGATGAAAGGAGATCTGACTTATATCCTGTAACAACCGCAATATCAGAGATTTTGGGATTATCCAGAAAATTTAATACATGTTTTATTAATTCAAGATTACCAACTTTGACGAGCGCTTTTGGCTTATCTTGGGTTAGTTCTCCAAGTCGGTTTCCAAGTCCAGCTGCCAAAACAAGAGCTTTCATTAGAACATCTCCTTTAACTCTTTTAGGCTTGATATAACCTTTGCTTGAGGGCTGTGTTTATTAAAGTCATTTTTGGTAAAGATCCCTTCTTTGGCTATAAAATCCACTCCAAAATCATTGGCTTTATCAGCATCTTTTAGAGAATCTCCAACAAATGTGATTTCATCTTTTGTATGGCCGGTTTTTTTGATGATATGTTCAAAGTGATCTGCTCCTTTTGAAAAATTTTCTTTATAGCCAAGAACCATGTCGAATTTGATATCTAATCGGCTGACAAAGGCTTCAACAAGTTCATGAAAATTATTTGAAGAGATAATAACTTTAACATTTTTTTCTTTCAAACTCTTGAGTGTGTCTGCTGCGTCACTGAATAGTTTTTTTTCATGATAGGATTTTTTCTTTTCCTGTTCAAACTCATTTGCCGCTGTTGTATTAATCGGATTTCCATGAAAAATTGTTTCTAGTTGCTGAAAAAACGGGATACCAGATGTGTTAAGATATAGATTATAAGCTTTGTTAGAATCTATGTCATAATATTTTGGCATAACTTTGGAAGCGATTTGGGCAAAGGATTCCATTGAATCAACAATGGTTCCATCAAAATCAAACACAACCACTTTTTTGTTTATCGTTTTTGCCATAAATTTCCTATTGCCAAATTTTGCTGAGTTTTTGACTCGGCATTTGCTTTGTGTAAATGTTTGCTGCTTAATTGCAGATATCCTATGCTTAATGCTGCTAACATTGTCCCAAATGTTGTAAAGAACAGAAAAACAGGAAGAACACCAATTACTCCAAGTGCAAATATAAGAAATGCAAAACAGTCCTTCATTGCAAAATATTTAAAATTGTTCAAAAACCAAACAAATATAGGATTTGTTTCTTTTGGAAGATTAGTTAAATAAACTTTATTAAACGTGGCAAGGCTTGCTGAGTTTGTGTGTTTTTTAAGATAACGCACCATAAGCCAGATAACAAAAGATGTATTAATGATTGCTAAAATTCCAGCTGAAAAAGAGATGATAGGATTAAATGTCCTGCATGCGCTGATTGTTAAACCAATAAGGCAGCTTGCAAGAGCCAAGTTGTCACTTATGGTGTCTATAAATTGACCGAATTTACTTGCTCTGAATGTTAATTTTGAAATCTCTCCATCTACGCCATCTGCAACAGATGCTATCTGAAACAAACTTGCTCCAATTAGCATGAACACATAACCTTTGCCTGCTATGAACACGCCAGATAAAAGACCAATTACTATATTTATCGCTGTGATTGCATGTGGGCTTATCCACAATCTGGAGAGAAATAGACTTATGGGAAGAGATATACGCTTATTGATGTATTTAGCTACAGGTCCATTTGTAGATAATCTTATTGCTTCAGCAAGGAATTTTTCAGCAACAATTCTTTCCTGAGGTCTTCTGACAAGAAAGGTGTATGAGGTGTTCGATTTCCGAACAATTTTAAGAGAGGAATCTTTTAAAAGTGAGGTAAGGCAGCTTTCAATAGATCTGGGTTGAATTGTTGTGAATAAAATTAATTTTTCCAAAACCTTTTTTGAAGTTTTAACAATCGGAATCTGTTGAGAGCCTTCGTGGCAGATAAGCGTTTCGTTTCCTTGTATGTTAGTTGAGTTTAGATTTTTTATCAGATTATTATCAAAGATTAGATTGCCATTAATCAAAATGAATTTTTCATCGCTGGTTCTTAAGATCTCTTCTATTGTTTTTGGGCTTACTCTGTATGGCTCATCATAGGATAAAATTTTAATTTGAGGTAATCGTTCTTTCCTGAACCGACCAAGAAATTTAAGTATTTTCTCTTTTTGGGATTCAGCTATCAACAGAGTTACGTTTTTTATGCCAGCAGAGAATAGTGTCATAATGCCCCTAACAATAAGGGGAACTCCAGCAATCTTGATGGTACTTGTGACCATGGATTCAGGTGTATCTGAGGGCACGTATATTATAGCTTCACTCTTCAATTTAAACCTCTAAATATTCAAGAAAATTAAAAACCAAAGAAGCTAATTCATTGATTTTAGGTCGCGACATTAACAATAAAACTCGTTGATTGTAAAGGGTTTTTGAAGACAATGAAGTGCGGCTATTTTATAGCAGCCGCTAGCGCGAGTTTATTAAATCTATATGGTGAGGGTTCGGCAAAACCACGTGGAT
>CAZLRI010000259.1:0-4065 GCA_964561745.1 uncultured Pseudobdellovibrionaceae bacterium
ACGCCTGCCCGCCTCTGGAGGGGATCAGCCTCTGACCGAAAGTGCGGGATGACAAACATTAATAAACTTCTACCTATAAAGCTTCACATATATACTACCGCCCTTTTGCCATATAAGAGCTGCATCACCGTTGCTATTAATAGCAATCTGTGGCGCAACATCAACTGGGTTTACTCCGGTGTCTATTATTGAAACAGCGGCTGACCACAAGCCACTTCCAATATAGTTTGTGGCAGAAAGGTTTTCATTTTGTACCCAAGCTGCTATTCCCAGTGTACCAGTGCTGTTAATCGCTACTCTTGGATTAGATGAAAAACCTTCTCCTACATCAACTCTGCTATCATATTGAAAAAAACGCGGGTCTCCATGCGGATCTATTCGAATATGACTATGAGTTCTGCTATAAATTTGATTAGCTTCGTTTACGTATAATACAACTACATCTCCACTCAAAGAGGTAGACATATGAGGGTTACTGCCAACATCTAATGCTTCCGTGTCGAGCCAGCCACCATTATATACTCTAGATAAAATACCTATGGATTCCTCAGGATCATCAGGAGCATCTTTTGCAGTTTTTTCCCACACAATTATTTGCATTGCTTCATCATTTAAATAAGCTATCTGGGGATTTTGATTTGTTCCTAAACTATATATTGATTCATCAAGATTAACATCAAACTTAGCCATGATCTTTCCGTTATCAACCCATGTAATTGCCCGCCTACCTAAATTATCCAGATCAATATCAACACTTCTGTTCTCTCCTTCGCTTGGACCTATACTCGGGTTTGGGCTCCAAGCACCATCTGCTGGACGAGTAGATAAAGAAATTTTTTGATCATTAACTCGCACAGAAGCAGCTGCATTTGAATTAGGCTGAATCTGAACTTTTGGAGAAAAGATCGGATGATCTGAAGCAGCCTGCAAGACCCCCTCCAGCCCCCAACTCATACCAGCATCACGCGAAAAAGAGTTTGTAGCTATTGATGGTGGACCAACATCAGCAACGATACTTCGCCATACTGCAACTGCATCACCATTATTATTCATCACCATATCAAGGGCATCTAAAGAGTTATTTCCCTGATCTATAGCAGCAGGATCATTCCACGCACGATTGGAATTACTATAATAAGAAGATAAAAGATCTTCTCCAGCAACACCTGTTTTGCGTATCCATGTTGTCAGAACATTGCTGTTATTATCTATAGCAACATGTGGTTCAGTAAGAGAACCTCCTTCAATAGTATTTAACACAGTAGTTTCTCTCCACTGACGCATACCTGTTGTAAAACCAAACTGACGTGGTTCTGCAAGACTCAATCCTGCTAAATCCTGTGCACTATCTGAAATCTGAATAGTATGCTCCCTTCCATAATCCAATCTATTGCTCAGAGTAAATGTAACTAAAAGCCCCCCTCCTTCTGCATCTGCAAAATCAACTCTTGTTACACTCACACCAGGCAATGGAATAATTTCAAGAGTATCAGCATTAATTGTTTCTCTTTTCATCGGCTCACTGAACTCCACAACAATATTGCTCCATACATCTACATTAGAAGCCTCATGCGCTGGGGAAACCAAAGTAACTGTTGGAGGGGTTATATCAGGGACAGCTCTTTCACCTTCACCAACACCACCAGATCCGCTCCCAGCAGTTGGAATTGCAGAAACTTCTACTGATCTTTCACTTTCACCAGCAGCATTTACTGCTGTTACCTGATAAAAATACTGCGCGCCATTTGTTAGTTCGGTATTAACATATGATGGAGTTACATTTGCCTGAATTAATGCACCTCCACCACTAATACCGGTATATATATTATATGATGTAGCATTAGAGACCAGATCCCAACTTATTGTAACCTGACCATTTCCCGGTGTTGCAATAACATTTGTAGGAGGAGCTGGATTAAGACTGGGTCCAGGTCCTTCAACAGCCTCAACCGCGTCAATTTCTCCTGTCTGAGAAGCATTATTTGAACATCCGGTTTGAGCTTCCACAAAAAATAGCCCTGTTATTAATAACAGGAGTATAAGCATAATTCTAACAACCGCATTGTTTTTATATATCATATTCAGACCTCCTTGTTAAAGGGCAAGTTAATATCTAACAACTCTTTTTGCAATTAAAATAGCTATTTTAATGTTTGTCATTCTCGTGCTTGACACGATAATCCAATCTTTTAAAACTGGATCCCTCATCGAGTGCGGGATGACAGGCTACAAGTGCAAGATGAAAATTATGGCTGATATTCATAAGCGCCCATATCAATAATTGCAGACTCATCGTCAATAACCCCAGTATCAACAGTTACAGGATCATCAACAATACGAGGATTGCCATCTATGTCTGTTGTTAGTGAAACAACTTCATTATTACCAGCGTCGATTGCTGGTGATCCAGCTCTCAAATGTAAATTATCCGTGTCAAAAGGAGAATCTTCTATAAACACATTGCTGTCCAAAATACAAGTAATACCATCAGGACATGCATCACCTTGAATCAAACTAAAACCTATTTTTACAGTATTAGTACCCCCTCCAGTATTTGCAAAAGGATCATCTCCATTATTATAAAAAATAGAATTTACTATTACAACTAGATTTTCTTCACCTGCATCAGCAAAATTTTGAATCGCATTAGTAACATTATTACTAAATGTCCCATTGTTAATTAAAATAGTAGAATCCTCCCCACTAAATATAGCACCTCCTCCACCAGCTTCGTTGTTTATAAATACAACTCCATCCATTCGAATAGAACCTTCTATATTGCATAATCCGCCGCCAAGACCTGCATTAATGCGATTCCCATTAAACAAAACATTTCTCATAAGAATTTCATTGGCTTGGCTAAAAACCGCTCCACCACACCAACCATCTATGCGACAAGAAGCATAATTGTTGATAAAATTATTATTTTCCAGCAAGGCATAACCTCTAGCAATATAAAAAGCTCCACCTTCATCACTTGCATAGTTTCTTAAAAAATCTACATGAGATATCCTCAAAAGGCTTTCGTAACTATATATACCACCGCCATTTTCAGCCATATTGCCAGCTATAATTGAATTGCTTAAATATAATCTTTTTGAAACTACTCGTATTCCACCACCAAACCCCATACCAATACTTCCACTATTACTACTTGCGCCTGTTATAATAAGACCATCTAATAAAGCAGTATCATCAGGACTATCGCCGCCGACAAAAGAGATAATCAAATTCGCATTATTCCCATGTATCCCGTCAATACCATTACTCATATCTCCGTCAGAATCCAAAGTCATACCCGCGTCTGCTGTTCCAATATCACCGACAGTATCTCTACCTTCTTCAGTTTCCCTGTCTAAATCTCCACTCAATATAGTGCGATATTCTCTCCAATTGCGCCCCTCCATAGCACTACCATGTGAGGGAAATCCTCCATAAATCATTAAGTCTTTTTTAAGCTGAAATACAGCTGTTTTCGGATCTGTAGAATTTGTTAATCTCGTTGGCACATATGTGCCTTCAGCAACCCATATCTGTTGTCTTTCTCCTGAAGCAGCTAAAGCTGATTCAAGACTGACAAACGCATTTAGCCAAGAGGTTCCGTTGTTTGCTCCTGTTGCAGATTGATCAACAGCTATCACACCTGCAGGCAAAGCCGGAGCTGGGCAATCACCATTGCATGTTCTGGTTATTTCATCGTGTGTACAAAGTGAATCTCCGCATGATGCAGCACAATCCAGTTCACAAGTTGCATTTTCTGAATCACTGCATACACCATCTCCGCATGATGCAGCACAATCTGCAAGACAGTCAACTTCACCTTCTGAACAAACTCCATCACCGCAAATCATGCCAGTACTAACTTCCTCACGTGGAGTTTCACCTGTTCCACTACCACCGCCACTACAACCACCAATACCGCCACTAAACACCAGAAACCCCATAAAACAAATCGCTATAAAAATAGAGAATCTAACAAAAAGTTTTTTATTCATATTTCCTCCCATGAAAACTATAGCCCCCGCAAAACAAAATGACCAACTCTGCACATGAGTAATAAGAGAG
>CAZLRI010000260.1:0-4048 GCA_964561745.1 uncultured Pseudobdellovibrionaceae bacterium
AAAACTCGGCAAAAAAATACAACTTATAGGTGATGATCTTTTTGTAACAAACATCAAACGTTTGAGGGAAGGTTTTGATAAAAAGGTTGCCAATTCAATTCTTATTAAACTGAACCAGATAGGTTCTCTTACTGAAACCCTGTCATGCATAAAAACAGCAAAAGATGAAAAATACACTACAGTGATATCACACAGATCAGGGGAAACAGAGGATTCAACCATAGCAGATTTAGCTGTTGGAACATGCGCAGGACAGATAAAAACCGGCAGCGCCTCACGTTCAGAAAGAATTGCAAAATACAACCAACTCTTGAGAATTGAAGAGATGCTGGGCAAGGATGCAAAATTTATAGGAAGAGATGCTGTGGCACACAAATAATGTTTGGGCCAAAAACAATGCGAGATGATATTCAGATAAATTATTTCGAATGTGAAGACATCGACAGCATTATCAAAATAGAGAATGTCTCGTTTACAGCACCATGGTCAAAAGAAGCTTACATTGATCTTGCATATGATGAAACAATAAGGTTTTTTGTAGTAAAATTAAATAAAGCTGTTGTTGGATATATCCTCTATCAGATCGTCGAAAATGAAATCGAGCTTCATACAATCGCAGTTAAGCCTGAGATGCGAAAGCAGGGAATAGCTGAAAAAATGCTAAAGTTAATGATAGATGATGCTAAATCAAACAAAATATCTGATCTTTTTTTACAGGTAAGAAAAACTAATATTGCTGCAATATCATTATATTCAAAATTCGGGTTTATAAATGTAGGAATAAGGCCAAATTACTATACTGACAATCATGAAGATGCATTTATAATGCAGTTAAAACTGTCCAATTAACTTATGAATGAATCAACAGTAACAGTAAAATATATCAATCAACCTGAAGAACACTATATTCAAATAGGTCTTACCTCAAACTGGGATAGCTTTACTCCGGGTCAGTTTGTTATGTTAATGCCACCCAAAAACGCAACCTTTCTTAGGCGGCCTTTTGGAATAGTTAAACTGGAAAACGGAACTATTGAACTATGCATAAAGGTTATAGGACAAGGGACAAGCGCTATTGCTCATCTTAAAACCGGTGATACCATACAAGTGTTTGGACCATTGGGAAACGGTTTTACCACATCTTTACAGGAAAAAAACATTGTTATTGTTGCAGGAGGATATGGTATAGCGCCCCTTTTGCCACTTGCAAGTATCATGAAAAATCAGGGGAAAAATGTTGTTTTTTATTATGGCGCCAGAACTAAATCAGACCTTCTATATCTCAATCAGATCAGCTCATTAAAGATACCATTAAATACATCTACAGAAGATGGTTCCATGGGACATAAAGGACTGATTACCACCCAGCTTAAAAAAGATCTTTCATCAATGAATGATATTTTTATTTATGCAGCAGGCCCCAATGCCATGCTTCATGAAGTTGCAAAGATATCTGAACACTATAAAATAAGGGCAGAAGTTTCTTTGGAACGATATATGGCATGTGGCATGGGAGTGTGCCTTGGATGCATGATAAAGATGAAAAATTCTGAAATGAAACGTGCATGTGCTGATGGGCCTGTATTCAATGCTAATGATGTAAACTGGGAATAAGCCAAACAAAAATGCAGCCTAATTTAAAAACACTTTTGGGAAACATTGAACTTAAGAATCCTGTAATTGTTGCGTCAGGAACATTTGGGTATGGCGAAGAGTTTTCAAAACTTTATGATATTTCGAAACTTGGAGCAATTATCACAAAAGGTATTTCGCTAAAGCCAAGGGCCGGAAATCCAATGCCAAGGGTTGTGGAAACAGCATCTGGCATGTTAAACGCAATTGGTCTGGAAAATGTCGGAATTGAAGCCTTTATCAAAGACAAACTACCGTTTTTAAGAAAATCTAAAGCCACAGTAATTGTAAATATATTTGGCGAATCTATAGAAGAATTTGTGGCAATAGCATTAAAGCTTGTTGGAATAATTGGAATATCTGCATTAGAACTAAATATCTCCTGCCCAAATGTACAGAATGGCGGTGTGCATTTTGGAACTAACGCAAAACTGGCTTATGAAGTAACAAAAGCTGTAAAACAAACCACAGCGTTTCCATTAATTGTAAAACTATCTCCTCAGGTTACAAACATCGTAGAAATAGCATCTACTGTGGTTGACGCAGGCGCTGACATATTATCTCTTATTAACACATTTCCGGGCATGGCTATAGACATCAAAAAAAGAAAGCCAATACTTGCAAATGTCACTGGAGGATTATCAGGTCCGGCAATTAAACCAATCTCACTTAAATTGGTACACGATGTTTCAAACGCTGTAAAAGTTCCGGTAATTGGAATGGGCGGCATCATGACAGCCAATGACGCAATTGAGTTCATGCTTGCAGGCGCATCTGCTGTGCAAATAGGCACAGCCAACTTTATTAACCCAACCGCTCCTATCGATATATTAAATGGAATAAGAAACTATATGGTTGAAAATAATATTACCAACATCGAAGAGATTGTCGGAAAGCTGAATACTTAAAGCCATACGCTGTTTCAAAACCCCAATGAAAAAAAATATCATTATTATCCTTATAATTACTATCATTGTCTATTTGGATTACAAAGGTATTATATGGCATAATGAATTATTTGCACATTGGTATCCTGTTAAAGGTCTTGATATATCTCACCACCAAGGCGATATAAAATGGGATAAAATTGACTCTCGTAATTATCAATTTGTATTTATTAAAGCCACTGAAGGAACAACATTCATTGATGACCAATTCCAAAAAAACTGGAGGGAATCAAAAAAAAGAAGGTTTTTAAGAGGTGCCTATCATTTTTTTTCATTCATAACCGCAGGACAGGAACAAGCAGATTATTTTATGCATTGTGTATCTCAAGACATGGGAGAGTTACCTCCTGTTTTGGATATTGAGATAAATGATACTGTACATGTATCAGATGTATCGAAAATTCGTGATAATATTCAACAATTTTTAAATAGAATTGAAAAGGTTTGGAATGTAAAACCCATTTTATATGTTACAAATGAATCTTATAATTTATTAATTAAAAATCAATTTGACACTTATAATATATGGATTCGGAGCATATTTACACCTCCCATCTTTTTAAAAAACAAGAAATGGGCATTTTGGCAGTACAGTAACAGAGGTCACATCAATGGCATATCCACTTATACAGATAAAAATGTATTTTATGGTTCATTAGATCAATTGAAAAAATTATCCTCACCTACTTTCTAATTTTAAACGTCTTGGATGTTATCAATCGATCGTCTTGTATAATTTCAATTCTCCATATACCGGGGACCACCTCGCACTCTTTTTCAAACGCCCATCCTGTGTATCTTGGAATATCAACTTGAGCTTCCATATTCCATTGGTCAATAGTTCGAGCTTTGACTTCTCCATCTGAATGGATAGGCGGATGCACAACGCGAATCAATACAGGACGAATCGCTCCTGTAAAACCTCTCGTTGCTTTGAACTGTATGCCAAAATGCACCCCCAATTTACCTTTTATTTTACTAATCCGTTTTTTTAACACAGGGTCATGATAAGCATCAACTACACTCACTTCATTTGATGAATCCAGCGTTGTCTTCTGCTTTCCAATTCGCACGACATCTTTATAAATACCATACTCTACAATTCTAATATCTGAAGGTTTATTTAATATATCCATTTCCATACATGAATCTATAGAACCTAACTCACAGCCTTTACTATACAATTTTTTGGCCTCCATAATATGACCATCAAATTTTACAAAATACGCCATATTATGGCATCCGCTGCCAAACCCAAGATCACAAGACTTTTTAGAATACTGCTTGGCTTGATCCATATCCCCATAATAGTTTCTTTGGAGTATTGCATAATAATTACAACTTTCAGCATGCCCGTTCTGACATGCTTTGAATAACAATTCTTTTGCTAACAAAAGCTTCTTAGCATCTGGAACAATACTTGTTAAAGCATCGAGATATAATCTCTCATTTGGGTTAACTGAATAATT
>CAZLRI010000261.1:0-4035 GCA_964561745.1 uncultured Pseudobdellovibrionaceae bacterium
GAAGATGCAATACTTTCAGTATTCCGAGAACTTTGCGGCGTGGAAAGATGTAACTGTTAAGGATGAATGGAGTAATTTTGAGATTGATGGACTCAAGCTGGCGGAAGGGCAGAACATGATCGCATTCAGGGCAAAGAATAAGGTTGGGTATACCTCTAACCAGCACCTCAAAATCATCCTTAACACCATCCCCATGATCCCCTCCGAGCTTTTGCCCTTGTCAGGAACATACACGAGAGATAATACGCTGAGCTTTAGCGGTAAATTTGCCAAAGCCAGTTACAGCGAAGATAAACTGGAAAATACTGAGCTGACCTCGGCTAAGTTGATTTATAAAGACGGGAAAGAGGTTGATGTGACGGATAAGGTCAAAGTCAAAATTAATGGCGGTGATTATGATAAGCACCTTGATTTTGAATATTCACCAGAAGACCCTTTGCCGGATGATTCAAAGGAAGGAAGTGGAAAATGAGGAATAGAATTTCCGCGATTAAATTTCTGACGGTTTTCATTCTTGCCTGCTTCTTTGTTTCTGGAGTGGCTGGGCCGAGTTGGGGGGAAGCGGTTGACGCGCATGGAATGGATAAAAGTTTTCTTGGCCTTTATGGTGGTAGCATTGGATTGTCCGGGATTGAATTAAACTTAGATGGGGGAATGATTAATCCTAAGCTTGATGGCTTGTTTTATTCTTCGTTATTTACACGAAAAAGAAAAGTAGAAAGCGACCCATATGTTTTGGGCTTAGAAATAGGAGTGAGGATTTGCAATAGCCAACCAATTGGGGATACACTTTCTTTGTTTAGCGGGCTAGGGCTTGGATTTGATATTTATTCAAGTGGTGGCCCCGGATTTATGTTTGGCCCTACGGAATCAGAAACTAATTTTTATCTCTCACCTTCAGTCGGATCAATATTCAACTTAGGGCGATTTAGATTTTTTGGAGAAATGAAACAAATTATATATTCGTTTGATTCCTTTAGCTTAGTAAAATTAGGAGTTGGGCTTAATTGATTAGAAAAGCTTTAGCAAATTTGGTGGTAAAGCACTTGTGCTTGATTCTTCTTTTTTTGGGTGCTAATCAAGATATGTGTCTAGGCGCTTCTTTTGATGGGACACAGACATATTTGCGTTACTTGATCGTCTTGGTACATGGTATTGGTGGTAATTTTGCTAATTGGACGGACAAAAAGTATGACGAGATAAAAAATATAAACATCAATGACCTATCAAGTTATAATAAATATGGTGGTTTCAAAAAGCACTTAGAAAAACCTGTTTCTGAAGGGGGGCTGGGATTAAAAGGATATGTCTATGCCTATACTTTTTCTTCTCCATGTGGTGCTGCCAAAGATAATGCGAAAGAGCTTGGTGATAGAACCTATAATAATCCTACTCCTGGTATGAGTGGGCAATGTTGGTTAGAAAAAGCCCAAAATGATTTTATAGATAATTTTAAAAGAGATGTTGGGCGCGCCCCTTTACCATCAGAAACCCCAGAAAAATATATTTTGATTGTTCATTCAATGGGAAATTACGCCGCCCGCGGTTATATATACTCTGAGCAATTAAGAGATTTTTTTGATGAAGGATTTTATGCCTATGATGTTGATAAGGTTATTTTTGTTGATGCAGTTCTTAATGGTTCGACCATGACATATATCCCATACATGACAGCTTACGCAAAGGGGACATTTCTTTCAGACAGATTTAACGAACTGCTAAAAAATGGCTTGCCAACCTTTGACTGGCAATTCGTAAAGAAAAGAAGTTTCCTTGAGAATTTTGCGAATATATACGAAATGAGTAAAGATAAAATATTTGAAATGTTTACTCCATATATTAAGGATCAGTTGCTTGGTGGCGATATTTTCGGCCCTTATCAATTTGCTGGTGATTTTTCTGGAGTAGTGATAATGGCACCGCAATTTTATAGCAGCTTGGGCGGATTGCGAGCTCCAAATGAGGCATGGAAGGGTCTTCCTGATTTATTTCCGTCAGAAATTGGTAGAACAACAAGGGTCTTAAATAAGGTCAAATCACTTGGGATCGAAGATGAACCATCTTATTCTATCGTATACAGTAGCGGAATGCCTGTTTTTGAGCCATACAGTTCGGGTGTAATAATGTTATCTAAATCCCTTAAAGATAATGGCCTTGTCGATTTCAACAATAAATATGTCAATGATTTTCTTGGCCTGAATTATCAAAAAATGACTTTTGTTCATCCATCCTTTTATAGTCTTCCTACTGCCCAATCAAAATTTATGAGCTTGCTAATGGCAAGATATGGCGTTGGTTTTTTCACTAACGATGGGGATGGCGCTGTCAATGTCCAAAGTCAAAAGGGTGAAGGAATAGCAGTATTATCAAGTGCCCCCCGATACCAGAAAGTTTTCAAGAGCGATGGTTTTGAAAACTATTTAAACAATGATTTTGCTACACAGGTTTTTATTGTGGAGGGAGCTATGGTAGGAACAGCCGCTCTTATGGCGGCTGGAGGAACCCCATACATCATAGCCTGGCAAAACCTATGGCCCATGAGACTAATCCCAGCCGCAAGCTTGATCACTAATGTATATGCTTATAAACCTAAAACCTGCGTGAAAAAGGGGTATTTTACACAAGCGGTTTCAATTTCTTGATCTGGTTTTGCGCGTATTCAAAAATTTCTTTGTTGGGGCTGTTGCGAGGAAATTTTAATGTTGGGATGTTGCCAGTCCTGACAAATTCTCCAGGCATCATAAATAAACGATGTCTAAGTTTGGGCAGCGTTAATGATTGCCACTCTTTTGGCAAACACAGCCGCTTAAACCATGTTACTAAGTTGTAAGCGAAAAGGGACAATTCAGCATAGAACGCATTGGCCACAAAATTTCCAGTGGGAGCACTGCCAAACGGAAAATCATTTTTTAAAATTCGAATAATTCGTTCAAGCCCCGCTCGGTCTTTGTAAAACTGAAAAACCCCATAAGCAGTGAGCGAAAGATTAGTTGCAATCACCGAATAGGCGTATTTGTCCAAAGTAAACAAGGTGAGCTTTTCATCGGACGGATCCGGCACTTTTCTTCGAAGCACTACAAACCGATAAGCCTTTTTCCATTTGTGGGGTTGACAGGAAAACTCAGAAACTGAGAACAAATTATTCACTCGCACGAATTGTAAGCTGGGAAAACGATGTTTGATTGGGCTAGTGATTTTCGCTACAATCGCGAAGCCCACGTTGTAATTGTCCAATGTTTCAACAAATTTACCATC
This sequence comes from uncultured Pseudobdellovibrionaceae bacterium, assembly GCA_964561745.1. Lineage (GTDB taxonomy): Bacteria > UBA10199 > UBA10199 > 2-02-FULL-44-16 > DYJF01 > CAZLRI01. The sequence goes on from CAZLRI010000261.1 coordinate 3,256, forward strand.
ATAAAACCCAGCATCGGCGCGGGTTCTCAGGGCGTTGACCTGGGGTAAGAGTGGGTAAATTTGCTGAAACAAAGAAATCACTCCTTCAGCTGATGAGGCGTTTCCAAACCGCAAAAAGCCGCCCAGACAATCTTTGAGCTTGCCTTCGCTGGCTACCAGTGGATGATATGATCGCTTGCCCCGATGAGCTGGGTTGTATCCTTTCATTGCACCTTCCTGGTGGCCGTATAAAGTCTTAACCGTAGAATCAAAATCAAGGCAAAAGCTATTTCTGACAGAAGGCAGCGCCACAAACTGTCTCCGCAAATCATTGTGAACTTCATGAAATGAAGAAAGAAGGTTATCGGATGCGCGAATTAAAAACCGGCGCAGAGTGGTGGGGTTGGGAAAGCTTTGTAATCCCGTAAGATATTGAAAGACTCCATTTGTTTTAAGCAAAGCAGAGACCTCAATTTTCTCTAAGCCCAAAATTATGGGATAAATCAAGGCCAGGATCATTTCGCTTAAAGTATATTCATTATTTCTCTGTGGATAACGAATCTGATCACTCAAATAACTTCGAAGCTTCAACTGCTGGAGAAACTGGTGGAATAAATATATTCCAGCAAAGTGTGTTAGGTATGATGCCGTAAAGGCAGTTCTGATTTTTCGTGCTCCTGATCGCATACAAATGAACCTAACTAAAAGTTAGCTTCATTTGTTTATACCATTTTCTGGGTAATTCCGCAAGAATCAAGGGATTTAGCCAAATAGAATCATGTTTTCACGCAGGTTTTAAGT
>CAZLRI010000262.1:0-4010 GCA_964561745.1 uncultured Pseudobdellovibrionaceae bacterium
CCCTTTCTAAGCCTCATCACGAGGCACCTTTGACCAGTTAATTGCTAAGTTTTTTAATTATTTTTAAATGGTAAAAAAAACGATGATAATTTAGGATATAAAATCCATATGAGATTATGGTCAATACATCCAAAATATCTGGATTCAAAGGGGCTGATTGCGCTATGGAGAGAGGCTCTGCTTGCTCAAAAGGTGCTTTCCGGCAAAACAAAGGGGTATAGGAATCATCCTCAATTGGAGCGATTTAAGTCTCGCAAAGATCCTCTTAAAACCATTGGATTTTATCTTGGAGAGATACGGAAGGAGTCCAAAAACAGGGGATATAATTTTGACAGCAAAAAAGTTTTAAAACCCTGTTTTCATACAAATAAGATAAATATTACGTCCGGTCAGATTGAATTTGAGTTCAGACATCTTCAAAAAAAGCTCAGACAAAGAGATCTGATTCAGCATAAATCTCTTCTTAAATTAAAGAAGATCAAAGCCCATTCTTTGTTCAAGATTGTAGTTGGCAAAAAAGCTGATTGGGAAAGATAAAAAAAGAAAGGATTACAAAATGAAGAATAAAGAGGGATTTATAGATGTTGTTGGATGCCGTGTCTGGTTTAAAATTGTGGGGATTGAAAATAAGACCCCCCCCTTACTTGTAATTCATGGTGGACCGGGAATTTCTCATGATTATCTTGAACCGCTTGAAGAACTTGCCATTGACAGAAGCGTGATATTCTATGATCAGCTTGGAAACGGGAAAAGTGACAAACCAGATAACCCGGATCTTTGGGTATTGGAAAGATTTGTTGAAGAGCTCTCACAAGTAAGGTCATATCTCAGGTTGGACAAGGTTCATATTTTGGGACATTCGTGGGGAACTATGCTGGCTGTTGCTTATATGCAGGATAGAAAACCAAAAGGTGTAGAAAGTCTTATTCTTTCAGCTCCTTGTTTAAGTGTTTCTCGTTGGGAAAAAGATCAACGCAGTTATTTAAAAGAATTCTCTCAGGAGTTTCAGAAAATAATTTATGAAGCAGAATCATGTAATTATTTTGAAGAAAAATATCAAAATGCAATGATGGAATATTATAAATTGCATGTATGCAGAATGAAAATATGGCCGGATTGTTTGAATAGAAGTTTCTCTCAACTTGCCATGAACATATATGGCAAAATGTGGGGGCCAAGCGAATTCACTGTAACTGGAAATCTTAAAAACTTTGAAAGGGCAGAGCGACTTGAAGAAATAGGCATACCCACCCTATTTACCTGTGGTGAGTTTGATGAGGCAACGCCTGAAACAACTTCTTACTATAAATCATGTGCCAAAAATTCTGTTCTTAAAATTTTTAAAGGGGCATCTCATGTACATCATCTTGAAAATAAGGAGGAGTACATAAATACGGTCAGAAGTTTTGTTTTAAATTAAGTTTTATTAATTGCTTTTTCATCTTATCGGAGGATAATTTATTATCCAATAATTATAGCTAGTTATCCAACTTTTTTCTCTAATCAGATACCTTCGATCTATTTTTAGCAAGTTAATATCGCTTGCATTTTAATAATAATATCATTAGAATGCAAGGTATGGATAGCGTATATATACCAAGATCAATTAGGTTTAAGTTAAAGAAGCTTTTTGAGCATTTTCCTGTTGTGGTGGTTAGTGGTGCAAGACAGGTTGGAAAAAGCACGTTGCTTGAAAATGAATTCCCAGATATTCATAAGATAGCTTTTGATCCTGTTGTAGATATTGAGGGGGCCAGGAGTGATCCGGATCTTTTTTTAAACAATAATCCATCTCCAATTATTTTGGATGAAATTCAATATGTGCCGGAATTGATTCCGGCTATTAAACGTAGAGTTGATAAGAATAAGAAAAATGGTCAGTATCTTGTTACAGGTTCTCAGCAATGGGAGGTCATGAAGAAGTTATCTGAGAGTCTTGCCGGACGTGCGGTTTTTATTGATCTGAAAGGTTTTAATCTATCGGAGATATCTGGTAACGCGGATGAAAATTTTTGGGTTGCCAAGTGGCTTGATTCTCCAGAGTTTATTATATCTCATAATCTACATTTAGCAAATAGCAAGTATACATTGTTTGAGCAAATTTGGCGCGGTTTTTTACCTAAAACTAATTTTCTACCACAAGATTTGATTCAGGATTATATGCTTGCTTATGAAAGGACTTATATTGAACGAGATATTCGTTTAATGGCAGAGATATCGGATCTTTCCTTGTTTAGTAAATTTTTTAGATTAACTGCTGCGTTAACAGCAAAGGAAATTAATTTTTCTCAGATGGGGCGTGAATTGGGTGTTACTCCGCAAACTGCAACTCGCTGGTTGGAATTATTAAAGGCTACTTTTCAATGGTATGAGATTTCAGCATATTCGGGAAATACAATTAAAAGGTTAAGTGGCAAACCAAAAGGGCATATATCAGATACTGGTCTTGCCTGTTTTTGTCTTGGTATATCTTTACCAAACAATCTTTCAACTCATCCTATGTGGGGATTTATATTCGAGAGTACAGTTGTAAATGAAATTCGTAAACAAATGGGGCTGTTCACTGCTCGTGCGAATTGCTATCACTGGAGAACAAATGGAGGTGCTGAAGTAGATCTTATTATAGAAAAGGACGGAGTTTTTTATCCATTTGAAATCAAAGGCAATTCACATCCTGATAAAAAGGATGCTGGTGGTATAATTGCTTTTAAAAAAACATATCCAAAACTTGATATAAAACCTGGTTTAATCATTGCCCCATCTGAATCATTTTATGCTGTTGCAGATGACATATTTGTTATGCCTTGGAATGCATTTATATAAAAGATTAGGTTGAGCCAATTATTGTCACTGACATATTTTTACTCCTCTGGTCATTGGGCTGTTGCCCAAATGAGTTATCATCGTAGCATTTGCACCTGATTCAATTCAAACTTAGTTGAAAAGTGCTATGAGTATCTTAATAGTGGTGGTTTTTTAATTTCACTCGAGTGGAGTGATAATGAATATGGAATGAAGGACTGGTTCTTTGAAAATATGGAAAGACAAGGGCGAAATCATAAACAATATAAGCGTATTATCGAAGAGAGCATTAAAGAGGAAAAGCATTATTTTGTTAATATTAATAAAAAACTCGAATGGATTAAAGCGGCAGGTTATAAAAACATCCATACCATTTGGCAGAACCTCTTCGGTTATATTATTATTGGCGAAAAATAAAAAACTTTCTGTTATTTCTTTTCCTGTTTTTCAGCAACAATAATAGATCCAATGGGTTTTGTTATTTGCGTTGGATAAAACTCTTTTTCCAAATCGCTTTCCTGTTTGTCAGAGATGATTTCAAAATATTTCATAATATCTTTTACCTCCGAGTTTTTAAGATAAGTTAAACAAACTTCTCCGCCAGCATTAACAATACTTTTCATTAATTCATCAACATTATCTTTTGCATAATCAGGGAAATAATCCCAAATTAAAACGCTTCCTTTTGTCATTGAATCTGAAAATGTTTTGATGATGGTATGCAAATCCAGTACATTTTAATTTTTACAATACATTATTGTACTATCCTTGGCATATCTTCTTGAATAATACCCTTTTTAACATAGATTGGACGGAGGTGTTTTCTGATTTTTGGGAGATTTTTTACAAATAACAAAGAGCCAAGGATACAACAGACACCGCTTATTATAAGGGCATTTGGTGCTCCTATTTTATCAGCAATGCTGCCAATTAATAAACTTCCAAACGGCGACATTCCTATAAAAGCCATGGCAAATAAGCTCATGACTCTTCCGCGTTTGTCATCATCAACAATCATCTGAACTACAGTGTTGCTGGAAGTGGTTTGTCTTATTAATGCAAACCCGGTTATAAACATCATTACCAGAGATAAAGGCAGATAGTGAGAAAAGGAAAAACATATAAGGCTGATACCAAATAGGGCTGGCGAAAACGCGATAATCTTTCCAAGCCCTAAGATATTTTTTCTTGAAGCAAGATGAAGCGAT
>CAZLRI010000263.1:0-3998 GCA_964561745.1 uncultured Pseudobdellovibrionaceae bacterium
GTTTTGTTTTCTATTTTATGCTCAAGAAAAAAATTATTTAGCTATCCATCCGCCATCAATCACTAAAACATGTCCAGTAATATATTTTGCATCTTCAGACGCTAAAAATAAGGCTGATTGAGCAATCTCTTCTGGAGTACATTGTCTTCCCATCGGTATAAGAGAATTAATATGATCCGATGTTAATCCTTCACTATCAATTATTGGATCATTAAAAGGTGTGTCAACCCATCCGGGACATACACAATTTACGCGGATACCATCCTTAACATAATCTAAAGCCATCAATTTGGTCAAAATAATCAAACCTCCTTTTGAAGTGCCATATGCTGCTATTCCTTTTTCAGCAGCAAACCCTACTGCAGAAGAAGTAATTATAATGGAACCACCTCCAGATTTCTTGATTTCTGGAATACCATATCTAGAACACAAAAATGTACCTGATAAATTCACTGCCAGAGTTTTGTTCCAGTCATCTATTTCTATTTCTGTTACAGATCCTGGGCATAAAACACCGGCGTTACACATTAGAATATGTAGGGCTCCATACTTCTCTATGGTTTTTATTATCATTTCATTCACTTGGGACGGTTCTGATATATCCACTTTCACTGCAAGCGCATCCCCACCAGAATCGATTATTGAAGATTCAACGAGTTTGGCTTCTCTATACCTAATATCAGCTATAACAACTCTGGCTCCTTCTTGGGCAAAGAGCCTTGCTGTAGCTGCCCCTATTCCCGATGCCGCACCTGTTATCAAAGCAACTTTTCCTTCAAGTTTTCTAGACATTTTTTCTCCAGTACTGATAGATTGATCAGATTAGATTTATTGGTTAGGGCTTGATGATAGGTTCAAGAGTAGACTTTATTTATCTATATAAGGCAAACAAAGCAATAAACAAAGATTTTTATCTCTCTACCGTACAAATACGGTGAAGAGCCAGCCGTAAACTACGGCTAAGTGTACGGTAGAGAAATTTTTATTTCAATCAAGCATAACCAACCAGCTATTTACATTTGTAATGTCTGCCATATCGATGTCTAAATGGATGATATCGCCCTCGTTGTAGCTTTTGCTTTCAAGGCGCATCAAGCATTTATCCCAACAGGTATATTTGTGCAATGGAGATGTATCAAAGTAGAGCGTATCATCGAAGATAACTTTAAAGAATATACTTAATCCGTCGAGTTGGCCTGTGTGTGACACTTGTTTTGAACACTTTAATTTTCTGGGCAATTCATCATCTAACATCATTTCGTTCATATCGAATCGAAGTATAGGTTCGGGGTTACAGAGATAGGTATCTATAGCTGATGGCTGTATAAACCTTGATTTATAAGAAGGAGATTTATATTTGTCAACAACCTTATTTGTTTTGAGGAAGCTAAAATCAATCCCGTGGACTTCCTTTTCCCAAATGAAAGGAACGCGGTATTCATTATTTAAGGATGCGGGTTCAATGTAGAGTTCAAATTTGCCCGGGAGGATCTTGCCAGTATCTTTGAGGACGCGCCTCTTCAAATCTAAAATATTCTTTAGCATATTCTCATTAAAAATAGCATATCCGAGTTGTTCGTGAAGAATATAATCAACCTTAGTTGGTGGCGTGAAATTGCGGCTATTTGATTTTACGAAGGTAATGTTGTTAATATTGTTATGTATTGCTATCTTTTCAGCAATTTCAATAAAATTTGAATGTTCAATCGCATAAACCCGTCTTGCTTTTTGTCGCGCTGCAAAAAAGGCTAAGATTCCACTTCCAGTTCCGAGATCTATCACCACATCATCCGGTTTAATATAGCGACTGATAGCTTCGTAGTAGGTGTCCACACGTACCGAATCGGCAATCATTTGCTCGTGTTCATATAAGTTTTCAAATGCCATTAGGTTTCTGATATCAAGTCGGTCAACAAGAAAAAACAATCGGCGTTCTTCGGGCGTGGCTATGGCAAGAGATTCAAACTGAGCAAAGCATAATCCCTTAAGTCTTGTAATCTCGTCAGTTGTTAAATTAAAACCAGTTAGAGCTTGTTCAGGAAAAGTGAGTAGCAAATCGCGAAATGCCGAGTCTTTCATGGCACGGGAGAATACTGCTTCAACACCTTCATCAGCTGACATGATTCAACTCTCCTGTTTTTTTATTCTATAGGGTGAAAATACTTATAATGTAATTAGGTAGCGCAATCCTAAATTATTTTTTGCCACCAAGTATATCTAAAATTTGCCCAAGCGCTTGTCGAACACTGCTAGTTTGGGTTGATATACAAGCTGTTAAATGACGCTCATCAATATTAAGGGCTGACTGAATTTGGTTGAGCGATAACGAGTTTTCCTTATTAAATTCGGTTGCCACTACTATGCAAGGTGCATTTGGTTTTGAAGAAAGCAGTCCTAGTAGTTTTTTTGCTTCCATAAACATGCCTTGATCGCTACTATTTACAAAAAGTAACGAGCCGTTCATTTCATCAATTAGGCCTTGCCATATATTTTGAATCGATTCGAGGCTTGTGTATTCTACTGGGTTATACATATACATCATGTGCTCACCAAGTGATACTCGCACATACATCATTGTGATTATATTCCCATCTCTTACATTTTTCTTTTCGATAGAAATGGGAGGAAAATAAGACGATGTTTGCATAAATTGCATCAGAGTAGAATTGGGTAATCCTACAATAAAGACTCTATAATTTGCCATGATTCATCTCATCCACTTCCATTTATTTTACGTATTCCTGCAACTACACGGAAACCTATATCGTTAACGGCTAAATCTGCATCTAAGTGATCCCTCTTTAATGCTTGCGCAAAAATAACCGGATTAAACCAAGAGCCCCCTTTAATGACACGAAAGTCAATACCATCCGGATCATTATCTTCTGGATATATATATTTACGAGTCCATTTTGATAGACACCATTCAAACACATTTCCAATAAGATCGTGAACGCCCGTTGGAGTTGCACCTTCTGGATAAATACCAACCGCAGTGGTCCTTCTCAAGGAATATAGCCCACATTCAGCATTTTCGAATACTTCATCAATATTGGCATAACCTGGTATGTATTCATCACCCCAGGGAAAAGCATGATTATCCGGATAACGAGCTGCTTTTTCCCATTCCGATTCCGATGGTAAACGTACCTGCCATTCATAATCTATCTCTAAGATCGGCAGACCAATCTTGTGAAGCACTTCATCTAGCCATTGAGAGAATGCAAAAGCCTCATACCATGTCACATATACTACCGGATGGTTCCCCAAGTGAAATTTCGAATTTTTCCAATTTCGCGGGCAGTTTTGGCTCCCTTTCCAACGCCAGCCTTCAGGAGTCCAATATTTTCGCATCCCATAACCATTATTAACAAATGCTTCAAATTGAGAATATGTAATTGGATATTTTGAAATCCAAAATGTGTAAGGTATGTTAATCCTTGCTCCGGGCCAAGTCATTCCCAAAATACTTAGTTCGACATCAGTATTCCCTCCACCCATTTGAAATTCGCCCGATGGGATTTTACACCATTCGATGTCCGGTATACCGTCAGTTGTTATTCCTATGCCTGGTCTCTTGTCACCATCTTTTTCAATCATCCGCCCCCACTCAGCACGAGCTAATGGAGTAAATCGAATCCCAATTCGTGGTTCATGCAACGAGGTTAACGCATCAGGATCGTAAGGTGAGCCGCTTTCTGTAGCACAGCGATATGCAAGAGTTGGATTAACTGGCGTTAACCACCGAACTATCTCTGTGCATTCGCCCCTCATACCAGCTAATAATATAGCGGTTTCCTCCCAACCCGTCGGTTCCCACCAATTTTGTCCAGGCCAGTATTTTGATGCTGGCACACCACGTCGTAAATCCTCCCACATCTCGAATGCTGCAAAATATTCTTGAAGTAGTTGGTGAACAAATCTAAGAGAAGATTGACGTTCTAAGACTAATATGCCTGCATTGATCGCATAATAAAGTATTGAATTAGTATCCTGAC
>CAZLRI010000264.1:0-3982 GCA_964561745.1 uncultured Pseudobdellovibrionaceae bacterium
AGGTTAAGAGGACTATATCACAAACCTGTTAGATTTTCAGTGACTGAGTACTAGTTGGAGAGGAACGCCTTGGGTCAAGTACTTATAAAACAATTTTTATTACAAAAAAAACTCCAGCAACTTCAAACTGGAAATCTTTGCATGATTTAAAAAATACACGTCTGGCATTAACAGACAAACTATCTACGTCAGGATATCTGGTTCCAAGGGTCATGCTTGAAAACTTAAATATAAATGATCCAAACAATTTTTTTGAACAGATTGTTTTAACTGGCTCACATGACAGATCAATTGATGCTTTGCTGGAAGGCGCTGTGGATGTGGCTGCTGTTGGTGATTTTTTTGTCAAACTTCTTCCAGAAGAGAAAAAAGATAAGATACAAATAATAGGGAGCTCAAAGCCAATCCCCATAGGACCTATTACAATTCAAAAGAACCTTTCCAAAGACATTAAGGAAAAACTCTATGCTGCATTTTTAGAAATAGATAAGGAGATGCCAAAAAATATTCTGAAAGTTACTGAGATTGACAGGTTTATTCCGCAAAAAATGAACATCTTGAAGAAGTAATGCATAAAGGACAGATGCGAAGTGATTTCTTAAGACGTATTCAGTCAAGAGGGGTCGTATATCTGCCACCGCTTTCTCAGAGAAAAGAAGATATTGAATCATTGGCACTATTTTTTCTGGAACAGAAAAATTCTAATTCCAATAAGAAGCTCAAATTTTCATCAAAAGTAATCTCAACATTAAGTAGATATGATTTTGATAGATTCAATGTTGGCGAGCTAAAGGGGACAGTATATCAAGCATATGACAATGCTCTTTTTGAAGGATTAAGCATTGTTCAGCTAAAGCATCTAAATGAGCGTATTTTATGTGCAGTAGATTCCGCATCAGAAGGAAAAGATGAAAATTCTCTTGATTCTGAAGCTTCAAGAGAAAATGAAGTTCTGAAGATTTTAAGAATCACTGGTTTTAATATGTCAAAATCAGAAGAAAAGCTTGGATATGCTGTGGGATCTAAAACCATAACCCACCATCTTCGTGGAATTATCTACAAATCACTTTATGAAGCTAATTGGGATGTTAAAGCTGCTGAGAATAAGATTGCCGGACCAATAAAAAGTGAAGATATCCGTAAAAGGATAAGAGGGAAAATAGAGCTCTTTCTATCTTCTGTAAACAAACATTGCAAAAAAGATGCTGCAAAACAACTTTTTATAAAGCTTCCACAAAAATATCATACATATTTAGAAGAACTGGTCTCAAGATTTAATAAGTAAAATAGTAATGCCCAAATAATCTCAAATCATTATACCAATAAGCGCTATTGTATAATTGACGTAGCGCCCTAAACAAATGTAATATGCTTTTTAATGCTTCAGTCCTTGTATCAACATTTTTCAATTCAGACTTTGGCGTGGGCTATAATTGGATTGCCTCTTTTTGGCGCAATCTTTAACAGTATAATTGCGCTTATTACTGGTCGCCAACAAGCTTCATATCGTTCATTAGTTTCTTTTGTTGGAGTAATAACTCCTTTTCTATCCTTTTTTATAACAATTTCGATATTTCTGACCTTTATAAGCTTTAGAGATGCAGACCCTGCTTTTATTACAGGTCCTTTGTTTAAATGGGCTGTTACAAATAACCTGCATATAGATATTGGCCTAAAAGTAGATCAACTATCTATTATTATGGCGCTGATGGTATCTGGAGTTGGTTCGCTGATTCACCTTTATTCAATAGGATATATGCGTAGAGATGAGGGATATGCCAGATATTTTGCAGAATTAAACCTCTTTCTTTTCTTTATGCTTATCATTGTATTGGCTGACAACATGATATTCATGTTTGTTGGATGGGAAGGGGTTGGTCTTTGTTCATATCTTTTAATATCCTTCTGGTTTGACGAAGAATCACGGGCAAAAGCTGGCATGAAGGCATTTATAATTAACCGCATAGGCGATGCTTTTTTTCTTGCTGGATTATTTTTTATATACACTGTCATGAAATCAGCAGGCGCACCTGTAAGCTCAGGTTATTTTAATTTCGGATTATTAAGTTCGTACAACGCATATTTCGTGCCTGCAGCAACTATAATTTCGCTTCTTTTATTTGCCGGTGCAGTTGGAAAATCTGCACAGATTCCATTATATGTATGGTTACCTGATGCAATGGTAGGTCCAACTCCGGTATCTGCTCTCATTCATGCAGCCACAATGGTCACAGCTGGCGTATACATGGTGGTTCGCTTAAATTTTATATTTGCTCTGTCGCCTATTGCTCTAAACATCATCGCATATATTGGCGCAATAACAGCGATCTACGCCGCAACAATGGGCCTTACTCAAACAGATATTAAAAAAATTCTCGCATACTCCACTATATCGCAGCTTGGTCTTATGTTTCTGGCTGTAGGTGTTGGAGCATTCACGGCAGCTATATTTTATCTAATAATGCATGCTTTTTTCAAAGCACTTCTGTTTCTATGTGCAGGCAGTGTTATTCATGCAACCGGAGGTGAGCAAGATATACGTAACCTTGGTGGGTTACGATTTCGAATGCCTTTAACATGCTGGACATTTGTTATAGCAGCAGCAGCATTAGCAGGAATTGCTCCAACTGCTGGTTTTTTTGGAAAAGATGCTATTTTATGGCAAACATTTCAAAATGAACGCTATCTCTTATGGACAATGGGATTTATCACCACAGGTATTACTGCTTTTTATATCTTCAGGGCTGTTGGAATGATCTTTTTTGGAGATACAAAGATACCGGTCAATACATTCAAAAAAATTCATGAATCTGCTACTTCGATGATGGCGCCTATTCTTGTCTTAACTTTCTTAACTGTAATCGGCGGATTTGTTGGCATTCCTTATGCTCTTGGCGGTTCAAATATAATATGGGACTGGTTATCAACCATAATTGCGTATGAGATTGGCACTCCGATCGATGAAACAATACCAGCAGCAGAGACTATTGTTATGATCATAACCCTGTTATGGTCATTACACTTCTCAATATTAGGCTGGGTAATATATTCACAACGCCGCGAATGGCCTTTGCATATAGCTCACAAGCTCGGCTTTATATATAAAATCGTAAGAAATCAGTATTATATAGATAAGATATATGATTATCTATTTGTTAAACCAGTTTACTGGATATCAAAAAAAATTTTGTGGAGATCTGTTGATGAAATGTACATAGATGGAATGCTTGTAAATGGGTCTGCAAGAATGGTTGGTTTTTGGGCAAACATTATATCCATTGCTCAAACCGGACAGATTCAACAGTATTTACTATATTTCATCATAGGTGTTGTTGTGATCGTAGGATATTTGGCACTTTAAATATGAATTGGTTAGAATCACATTTACTTTCTATAATAATTTTTCTGCCCATCTTTGGATTAGCTGTAATATCGCTAATACCTGAGCGGCAAAAAGATGTTATCAGGATATTAAGCTTATCATTTAGTTTTATTATCCTTATCCTCACCATAAAAATGTGGTTGTTATTTAAAGGTTCTGGAGATTTTGAATTTGCAGAGATCTATCCATGGATCCCATCATTAAACATCTATTACAGAATAGGAATAGATGGCGTGTCTTTAATGCTTGTCATCTTAACTGCCCTACTTACACCTATAGCAATCTTAACCTCATGGAATGAGATAAATAAGCGCATAAAAGCATTTTATATGCTGATGCTTGCGCTTGAAACCGGGCTACTTGGCGTATTTTCATCTCTGGATCTGTTTATGTTCTATGTGTTCTGGGAGGTTGTCCTTATACCCATGTATTTTATTATAGGAATATGGGGCAGCGGAAATCGCATCAAGTCTGCAATAAAATTTTTTATATATACAATGCTTGGTAGTGTGCTGCTGCTGGTAGCAATTATCTACGGGTCAACTGTTACTGGAGGCTCATTTGATATAGTAAAATGGTATGCTCATAATTTTAGTTATA
>CAZLRI010000265.1:0-3973 GCA_964561745.1 uncultured Pseudobdellovibrionaceae bacterium
CCCCACTCCGCCAAAGGCGGATCAGCCTCTGGCTGAAAGTGGGAGGAAATTAATAAGTTACCTCAACTTATTGAGAAGTTACCGCGCCTCTCATCAAAGGATTATAACGTGCATCCATAGCCAAGACCTCTAAACTCATCTCCCCTATTCTTGCCAAAGAAAGAATCACCCCTGCCCGTTTTCTTTCATTAGAGAGCTCTGAAACAAGATGCGGAATAGCTTGCACACCGATTAATTGAAATATATTTGCAATTGCTTCGATTGCCAATGCATCTTCATCAGATAAATTTGATTCATCTTCAATTTCAAGACCTTGAATTAGCTCTGGAATAAGTTCATTATTATAACGCAAAATTTGGTCAAAGCTTATAGCAGTATCCCTAAAAGTTGCATATCTGGAAAGAATGTAAAGCGCAGCACCCAGTTTTATATCTGAATATGGAGAGCTTAAAGACATAACCAGTAAATGATTTTCATCATCACCTTCCAGACTAGATAAAAGCTCAAAAGCATCTAACCGGATCTGTTCATCCGGGTTTCTAAGAGAGGTGGCTATTGTTTCTGGGATAAAAATATTTCTTTCTGCAAGATATCTAACCGCCTCCCATTGAGTATCATCAGGTTCATTTCTAAGTGCGATACGTCGTATCGTAGATTCAGCTTGATGATATCCTTTTGTATAAAGAAGCATGGCAGCTGCTAATCTTACAGATTCATCAGGATCTCTCAGCATTGGTCTCAAAGGAGTTTCAATTTCATTTAACTCCCGCCTTCTCATTGCTCTGATTGCAGACATACGAATCATAGGAGATGCATGATGAAGAGCCCTGCGCAAATGCGGCATCACATCATGACCCTCAACATTTTCAAGACTCCTAAGAGCTGCTGCATAAACCTCTATTGGAACTGCATTTGGTCGAGACAAAACCCTAGCCAAATTCGGATTATGAGTAAACTCCTCCTCTAGTACTGGAAAGATCAATGTCCTCATGGATAAAAGAAGATTAATCCTTGCAGATTGACCATCTGTTTGCGTCCTGTGGTTTCTACATTCTTCAATAATCTGGCGTGCAGCAAATCGCGCTATTATTTCGCGATCCTGATGTTGCGAAATTCTTGATATGTTTTCCAAAAAAATTCCTGAAGCTTGTTCAAAACCAAACGACGAAACATCTTCAGATTGAAAAGTTGCAAATGATTGCAAAAAAGAATGTTCTATCTCCGAGAGTCTTGTGAAGCCAGTTTCAGGGGGTTCAGAAAATAACATAGATGGATTATGCAATCGATAAAGAGACCCTGCTAACTCTGGAAGAGTAATCTGCCCATCTGCTGTGTATCGGTCATCCATTCCCTGATTAACAAGTTCCTCAAATGCTTCTGCTTCATTTGCATTAGAATGTTCCAACACAGTGTTTCCATCTACACTATGCTCATTCAAATAATTTATTGCGTAAATCAGATTATTCATATTATCGTTATGCGATGAGCGATGAGCGCAATTTAATCCCCCTCTTTGACAAAGAGGGGTTAGGCCTGCCCGCCATGCGAGCCAGAACTCTTGAGGCGAGGCAGGCGGGGGAGATTTAAAAATCCTCCCCAGCCCTCTTTTTCCTAAGGAGGAAGTTCTCGCTCATCTTTCATCGAATATCGTCCATCTGCTGTCTCAGGTCTCCCGTCTATTCTTATTATCGCATATAAGTAAAAAAAGTTGCTTAGAAAATAAAATAATTTTTATTGATTTGCGTACGCCTGAATTGAAAGGTCAAAAGATGTAGCATGTGCTGGTAGATGATAATCATAACGATGCGGATACAAGACCGGCATTTCAGATAATATATTAAAGGCATCTCTTAAGGTAGAAATTGAAAGGGGTTGGTCTCCTTGAAAAACGTCACCCCAATATTCATGCGCTAAATCAAAAACAGCGTTGAATCCCTCTTCAAAGCTCTGTAAAAAACGCATTTCAGCAAAGCCGGTTTCTCTAAAGCCCCGCAAATATCTACGAAAAGGTGATCTCTCAATAGGTCGTTGACCATCCCAAAGATCTTTAACACGCATTGAATAATGCAATGGTTCAGTGACAATCGGAAAAGCTGCAAACCTAGCATGCAGAGGTTCTGCAAGCCTTGCAATATCACCATAAGAACGCTGTCCGCTAATTTTTGGAAGAAATCTAAAACCAAAGAATCGCTGCCATAAATCAATTGTAGGATCTGCTTTGGATGATGTGTCATTAACGGATTGATCATGCAAATAAAACAGTCTTAACAATGCATCATGAAAAACCTCATCATTAGGATCAGGGTAACGACTACCTATTGATTGCGACTCTTCAAAACGTCGAAACGACCTGTCTTTTGAGCTAAACAATAACCGTAATATTCCATCCGGCATTATTTTAGCACTGGTTCCATAGCCATTAAAGCTGTCTACCCGATAGAAAAAAGGATTAAACCGTAACAAAGGATCATCAAAAGCTCGACCCATAGGCGAAATCATCATCTCTTCAACTCCTGCTGCTTCTTGCTCAGAATTAATTGGCGTAAACCTATACTTGGGCCGCAACTCAAGCGGCAATGCAGGGAAGATACGCTCCAAATAAAATGTTCTTAAAAATTCATATCCCAGCCAAGGATGATCTGTATTATATCCATTGGACAGAAGGTTTAATTGTCTAGGCTGAATCTCACAAATATCTCTAACAATCCTCTGTGCATGGCGTTCTAACACCGATTCGCTAGGCATTTGCGCACCATCTCTCGGAGTTAAACAAGGATCAAACATATCTATTGAAAGGGCAAAAAATTCTAATCCTGATTCACGACATTTTCTGGCTGCAGCCGGCATGTATTCTCCTCGTATATGACCATGTGTTGTAAAAAAACGAGGTAGTATAGAATGATAACGTAACCATCTGGCAACATCGCCCAGATCTGCATCTGCATTAAAATCTCGGTATTGCAAACTATCATTACCATGATGAAACAATACCCCCTGATGTCCCAAAGAACGCATAACACCTAAGATGCGATGATATGCCATAAAGTTTGGCGCGCCATGTTCTGCATCTGCTCCACACATACGACAGCGCTTAAAACAAGCATCAGCTATTTGCACAATTGAGCAACCTTCTCCAGATGTAAAAAGTTTTTTAAATGCACGAAATTCAGGAGTATTCATCTGCTCTTCGGTAAATGGAGGACGATAGAGTTCCGGTCGCGGTTCTTCCACATTAGGAAGCTTCGCTAAAATAGCCTCCATACTGCTACGTGTTGGTGATTCAACAATGCGATTCACTTGATCCAACAAAGCCAATCCCTGTAAAGAAAGATCCTCTTGATTTCCCGCCAACATCTGACGACCCCTGGCAAACCCAAGAATCAACTCCAGATCAGCTTCTGGAACTTGATCCATAAGATCCAACACAACAGCTCTAATACGGGTTAAACGCCGGCTGCTAATCCCTTCCAATCTTTCAATATTAGCTTCTCGAATTGAAAAACCACCTCCAGCATCAACCATAACTCCACCAACAAGTACTGCTGGCAACAACATTCCCCGACCGAAAATTTTCCCAAATGTCTGTATACCTTGCAAAGCATTTTGCATCTGATGTTGGATTCCTTGATGCTCTAAAGATCTAACCCTTCTCACTACACCATGCCGCACACCCATGATAGTATGCCCCTGCAACATCATTACACCTGATGATAAAAGATGATCTGTAAATGATGTTGGGGCAGTTTGTTCATGAAATGCCAAGTCTCCAGCCCTCTGCACAAAATATGAAACTGCACCAAACAATATCGGCTGAAGAACAAATCTGGCAAGAAGACTATTCCCTAGTAATATGCTTATCGGAAGGATTATTACGCGGGTTGACAAACCTTCTAAAATATCACGACCTATATGTGCTCCCAAATTCTCTCTTCCCCTCAGAGATCCGGTAAATATCCCTGTTGCTACTTCATCA
>CAZLRI010000266.1:0-813 GCA_964561745.1 uncultured Pseudobdellovibrionaceae bacterium
CAATTGCAATTGAGCAAGATGTCTGGAGACCCCTCATGCCATCTACCTCTGCCACACAAACCCTGCATTTACTGGCAGGCCCTGTTTTTTTGTGATAGCAAAGAGAAGGAATATAAAATCCACTTTCTTTAGCTGCTTCCAGAATTGTCTGACCTTGTTCTCCAGTAATTTCACAACCATCGATTGTTAGCTTGATTGTCATAGTTTATTCCTTTCAACCAATCGTCATTCCCGCGAAGGCGGGAATCCCTGCATCCACTGGATTCCTGCCTTCGCAGGAATGACAATTTTTAATTGATAAGCGCTTCAAACTCATTTTTAAATTTTATCAGCATTGCTTCAATAGGCATTGCAAAGGCATCTCCTGTTGGACAAAGTGTTGAACCTTTTATTGTTTTGCAAAGCCATAAAGCATTTTCATAATCCTTGATTGTACCTTTGCCATCAACAATCTTTGTTAACAGCTTTTTTATTGTATGAGATCCCTTCCAGCACGGTACGCATTGACCGCAAGATTCATGAGCATAAAAACTCATTGTCCTTAAAGCAAGTTGAGGTATTGAAATAGTGTCATTAATCACAATCATTCCGCCTGAACCAAGCATTGTCCCTGCTGCAATACAAGAATCAAAATCCATCTTAAGACCTTTAACCTCATCTGCTTTTAAAATAGGAACTGAAAGCCCGCCAACAATAATCGCCTTAAGTTTTCCTTGAACACCTCCAGCTGCATTTAGAATTGTCTCAATTGAAGTGCCTAAAGGATATTCATACACACCCCCAATCTCTTGGTCTACTGCGCCTGGATAGGCA
>CAZLRI010000266.1:823-3964 GCA_964561745.1 uncultured Pseudobdellovibrionaceae bacterium
CCGGCTTATTAACATGTCCGCTCACTCCATAAAGTTTTGGACCCCAGTTTTTGGCAGTGCCCATTTTCTTAAATGCCTCTGCTCCATTTTCTATGATATAAGGAACTGTGGCCAATGTTTCTACGTTATTAACAATTGTCGGGCAACCATATAAACCTATGTTTGCCGGAAAAGGCGGTTTGACTCTTGGATTTCCCCTCTTTCCTTCGATTGACTCTATAAGAGCTGTCTCCTCTCCGCAAACATAAGAACCAGCTCCTCTATGAACAATAATATCCAGCTCTCCCAAAAGCTTTTCTTTTTTTGCCTCTAAAACAGATTCATCCAAAATATCTGCAATAAAACCAAACTCCCCGCGAATATAGATAAACACCTTTTTACACCCAATTGCATAAGCAGAGATCGCAAGACCTTCTATCAAAAGATGCGGGTCATACTGCATTATTTGTCTGTCCTTAAAAGTTCCCGGTTCGCCTTCATCAGCATTACAAATAAGATAGACCGGGCGAGGATCATCTTTTGGCAAAAATCCCCATTTAACTCCAGCTGGAAAACCAGCTCCACCGCGGCCTTTAATCATAGATTCTTTTACTATCTCTCTAACCTGCTCTGGTTTCATACTAAATGCTTTTTTCAAGGCATTGTATCCACCAGATTGCTTATACACAGACAATTTATGAGCATCTTTTTTGTCACGATTTTTTAGAAGAATATTACATTCAGAACCAAAGTTTGCACTTGTGTCAGGATCCGGTGTTTTGCCCTTTTTGAAGGATTCGATAATTTTATCAACCTTTTCAATTGTCAGGTTTTCATAATAAGTATCATTTACCTGCATAACAGGACATGTTCCACAAGAGCCAAGATCTTCAACCTCTGAAAGAGTAAACAAACCATCAGAAGTTGTTTCTCCAACCTCTATACCCAATTTTTTCTTAAGATGGACTAATATTTCATAAACACCTGTTAAATAGCCCGATATATTAGTATCTAACTGAATATGATACTTACCCTTCTTTTTTGTATTATACATGGTGTAATATGTGGCAACACCAAATGCCTTGCTATCTGTTACACCAATAATCTTTGCTGTATGTTTTACATCCTCATGTGATAAAAAATTATTATTATTTTTTTGAACAAGCATTAAAGCAGGCATAAGAGCAGATTCTTTTTTCGGATATTTTTTTACAGTATTTTCAATTTTTTCTTGAAGTTCTTTTGTTATCATGCTTATCTCCTGACCTTGTAGATTTAATCTTTTTGGGGTTTTAATTATTAACCCAACATAAACTGAATCGTCAATTGTTTTATGAAACTCGGCAGTTATCTGCGTAAAATATTTATATTTTGAGAGGAATTATGGAGAAAAACAACAAGATCAGACTTACCCAATATAGCCATGGGGCAGGATGCGGGTGCAAAATTGCACCTGATGTGCTGGAAAAAATAATCGGAGAAAGATGCTCGTCTTTTCCTGATCTCTTGGTTGGCAATAGCAGCAATGATGATGCTGCTGTTTTAGATCTTAAAAACGGGTTTGCATTAATCAGCACAACAGACTTTTTTATGCCCATTGTCGATGATCCTTATGATTTTGGCAGAATTGCAGCTACAAATTCAATCAGCGACATATATGCAATGGGAGGAACACCATGCCTTGCAATATCTATTCTTGGATGGCCAATAGATAAGTTATCACCTGAAATCGCAAAAGAGGTTGTAAAAGGCGCAGAAGATGTTTGTAAAAATGTAAAAATTCCACTTGCCGGAGGACACAGCATAGATTCTCAGGAACCGATCTTTGGACTTGCTGTAAATGGTTTGATCAAAATAGAAAATATCAAAAAAAACAACACCGCTAAAAAGGGAGATCTCCTGTTTCTAACTAAACCACTTGGTGTTGGAATACTTACAAGCGCAGAGAAACACGGCGTTCTAAGAGAGGAAGACCAAGGCAAAGCAACCTCTGTTATGACTATACTCAACAACATCGGCGAGCAGCTGGCTAAAATTGAAGGAATACATGCCATGACTGATGTAACAGGGTTTGGTCTGCTTGGACATGCCCTTGAAATGGCACAGGGCAGTAAACTTAAGGCTGTAATTAAGGCTAATGATGTTCCGGTTTTACCTGAAGTTCAATATTATCTTGATAAGAGCTGTTGCCCCGGAGGAACATTTAGGAATATCAGAAGTTATGGTCAGCATATAACCGGGTTGACAGAGGAAAATCAAAAAATTTTAGCTGATCCGCAAACAAGCGGCGGATTGCTTATTGCTGTTTCACCTTCATCTGTTAATGAATATATCACGCTGGCAAAAAGATCAGGCATCCCAGAGAGTGCAATTAAATCTTTTGGTGAACTGGCAAATGGTAAAGGAATAGAATTGATATAAGTTTTATCTCCAAAACATAAAAATCATATCTTTTATAAAATTCTTTCCTCATGCGTATAAATATTAAATTTATTACCTCTGGCAAAGCCAACTATTGTAAGTTGTAATTCCTGCGCAAATGTTAAAGCACGGTCTGTTGGAGCAGAGCGTGAAACAAGAACCGGTATTTCTGATTGCGCAACCTTTCTCGCGATTTCAGATGAAACACGTCCTGAAGTCAAAAGCACTTTATCATTCAAAGAAATATTGTTTAAAAGAGCCTCTCCAATTACCCGATCTACAGCGTTGTGCCTACCAATATCCTCTGCAAAAAAAAGACATTCACTTGTATTGCATAATGCTGCACTATGCACGCCGCCGGTTTTTTGAAAAAGCTCAGATCTCTTCTGAAACACCCTCATCAATTCAAATATCTGTCTTGATGATATTAGAGGAATTATCTCCCTTTTTTTTCCTAACAAAGACTTGCGAATAATTGCAAATGAGGAACCTCTTCCGCAACCTGAAGTAATAAATTTCTGAATCTTATTTTCTTTATCAAACCTTTCCTGATCTATTGAAAAATAAAGGCTCATTCCATCTTGTTTAAAATCTCTGATTTCAGAAACATTGTTTATAAATCCTTCTGTATATAAAAAACCCACGCCCAATTCTTTTTCTTTATATGGACTTGCTAAAATCATGGCGATTTCAGTTCCGTTGAGATTGATCTGCACTGAAACTTCTGTTACCAAAATATCG
>CAZLRI010000267.1:0-3960 GCA_964561745.1 uncultured Pseudobdellovibrionaceae bacterium
ACGAATATTTGTCGCTGAGTATAGTTGAGGGGAATATGGGTTGGTTGTTTCTGATGCATTACCAATCAAACTTTCCACAAGAGGATCATCACCAATTAAGTCCATAAATTCATGATCTGAAACTGTATTTCTTATATCAGCTACCTCTAATTGCCGGTCTGTTCTGTTTGGAAAATCGAATTCTCCTCCTGACACTAATGCATTACATTCAAATACTATTTCATAATTCTCTCCTCCTGATGAAACCTCAAGAGGTTCTGGGCAAACTCCATTGGCTGGTGGCAAAGCTACTGGCGCGCCGCTTCCTAAATTAGGTTCGAGCATATTATCCAACATTTCGCCTGTTGTTCCTGCAGCTAAATCAGGGGTTGTTAGCGGCAATAACCCGGGTGTTGCTGCAAGAGAATCAGCCTCTGACATTATTCTTCTGCCATCTACTGTAAATGTCATAGTATGAGGTGTTTTAAAATTTGGTCCCCCATTATTTAATGGATGATTGAAAAATTTCAGATGAGTTGCATCAGTTTGGGTACTCCATCCTAAAGCCCTGCTGCCCCATCTGCCATATTGATTTTCACTTGATCCAACAGGGATCGGTGCGCTTAGGTCAGCGAAAAGAAATGTGCTATAAAACAAAGAGCTTAAGAAAAAAATGATTGAAAAGCATATTGTTTTCTTCATAGAAAAAATCTCCTATATTAGGTATATGTTTTACCATGAGGTAAATTTGCAATATAAATGCCAAAATTGGATTTTTAAAAACCTCCCCAACCCTCCTTTCAAAAGGAGGGAGTTTTTGCTCAGAGGGGGAATCATTATATCAATTTGAGAATCTACTTATTATATGTCAAAAAAACCTTTATACGGGCAAGCATCTTATGCCCGATTCCAGAGACATTTAAAACATCATCCATATTCTTAAAATTACCATTTAAATCCCTATAATTTATGATCTTTTTAGCAAGAGAAACCCCTATTCCCGGAATTGCGATAAGTTCATCTTTGGTAGCCATATTTATATCAATTTGCCCATGAACAAGATATTGCTGTTCAGGAAATTGAATATTAATTCCTACAAGATCGCTTGAAGAGGTTTTATAAACAGGCTTGATATAATTTGATGTAATAAAAGTATAAATAAATATGAATATACTTATAACTAATAAAATTAACGATCCTTTTATAACACTATAAGGCATATTAGTTGTAATCACCCTCCCCTTACCCCTCCCATCAAGGGAAGGGGAATCTGTTTAGGTTAAACAAAAAACCTCATGTAATATGCGCGTTGCAAGTTCAGCATATTTAAGGTCAATTACAATTGAAACTTTAATCTCAGATGTGCCTATCATCTGAATACCGATCCCCTCTTTTGACAATGCTTCAAACATCTTATGAGCAATCCCAGCATGTGTTCTCATGCCAACTCCGATTATGGAAATTTTTGCTATATCAGCTGCAGCTTCAACTTTGCCTGCTTCAACTCTTTTTGCAACAGTTTCTGTAAGCGCGATGGCTTTTTTAAGGTCTTCTTTTGGAACTGTGAAGGTAAGGTCAGTAAACCCATCAGCTGAAACATTTTGAATTATCATATCTACATTGATTCCAGCTTTTGCAATTGGCTCAAATATCTTTGCTGTTATGCCGATCTTATCAGGGACCTTTCTGATAGCAATCTTTGCTTCATTAATGTTGCATGTAACACCGGATACAATCGTATCTTCCATTATATTCTCCTCTGGAACTACCCATGTTCCAATATCTTCCTTAAATGAAGATCTTACGTGAATAGGGACGCGGTATTTAGTGGCAATTTCAACTGATCTTGTTTGAAGAACTTTGGCGCCGCTGTCAGCAAGCTCCAGCATCTCTTCGTAAGATATCTTTGGGATTTTTTTTGCATTGCTGCATATTCTTGGATCAACTGTATACACTCCGTCAACATCTGTAAATATTTCGCAATAGTCAGCTTTTATTGCACAAGCTATAGCAACTGCAGTTGTATCACTGCCTCCTCTTCCAATTGTGGTTATGTTCCCTTCCTCTGTATAGCCCTGAAACCCTGCAATTATTACAATCTTCCCTTTGTCCAAAGCTTTGTTTATGCGGGCTGTATCAATTTTTTTGATTCTGGCTTTGGTATGGTTATTATCTGTGATAATAGGAATTTGATAGGCAAGCAATGGTTCGGTTTCAAGACCAAGCTCTTTTATTGCCATAGCCATAAGCGAAATAGAAACCTGTTCACCGGTGGATATCAATAAATCAACATGTTTTGGATCTGCATCTTTGGATATTTCAGAAGCCATGTTGATAAGCCGGTTTGTATCATTTGCCATTGCAGACAGGACAATGATCATACGGTCGCCCTGCTGCTTTTTCTTGGCTATCCTTAAAGCAACAGATCGAATCTTTTCTATATTGGCAACTGAAGTTCCACCAAATTTTTGAACAATAAGAGGCATATTATTAGTTGTTGTTTCCCTCCCCCTTGTGGAGGGTTGGGAGGGGGAAGCATCACCCCCATCTAACTTCCCCCATCAAGGGGGAAGGATTAAAGGAAACTTCATTGGGGAAAGTTTTTAATCCTTCCCTATTTTATGTATCGCCATTCCATTTGCATCCAACATAGCTTCCGCAAACACTTCTGATAATGTTGGATGAGCATGTATTATGTGTTCTATCTCATTTATCTTTGTTTGTTTTTGTATAGCAAGTGTTGCTTCAGCAACTAGTAATGTTGCGTTTTTTCCAAAAAAGTGTGCTCCGATTATTGTCTCATTTTCATCAGTATGCACTATAGCTATTCCTTCTGTGTCTCCGTCACAAAGAGCTTTGCCTGATGCTGTATATGAAAATCTTCCTGTTTTGAATGTTTTATTTTCTTTTTTTAATTGTTCCGATGTTTTGCCAACTCCTGCTAATTCAGGAATGGTAAAAATAGGTGATGGTATTGCGTTGTAATTAACTTGAGAACCTGTGGCAAAAATATGTTCAACGCATGATATAGCTTCGGCTGAAGCAACATGCGCGAGCATTGGGTTGCCTATTACATCTCCGATAGCAAATATATTTTTTACATTGGTTTCATAAAACTCATTTACTTTTATTGCCCCATTTTCCCTTAAAATAATATCTGTATTTTCTAATCCGAGATTTTTAGTGTTTGGTTTTCTGCCAATACATACAATCGCATTATTAAAATTCATTTGAGTGTTATTGCTAAACTCTGTTTCAACACTTGAGTTTGTAATTTTGGCGGTTTTGACAATTGTATCAGTAAAAATATCAACACCATTTTGTTTAAATGATTTGGCAAGCAACCTTGACAGCATGCCTTCAACAGAAGAAAGAATCGATGGAAGAGCTTCAACAATTGTTATCTTTGATCCAAATGAGTTAAGAATAGAGGCGAACTCGCAGCCTATAACGCCACCGCCTATAATTAACACTGATTCAGGCACATCTTTCCAGTCAAGAGCTTCGTCACTAGTCACAATGTTTTTAGCATCAGGAATTATGCCTTTTATTTCTGACCAGACAGATCCGGTTGCGATTAAAATATTCTTGGTGTCAATTTCGCGTCTATCTACAGATATTTTATTATTTGATAAGAAAGCTGCTGTTCCGGTTATTAACTCTATTTTATTTTGTTTTACGAGTTTCTCTATTCCTTTTTGCAGATCAGAAACAATTTTTTGTTTTCGAGTTTGGGCTTGTTTTATATTAAACTTGGGTACTGATTCGCATTCAACTCCAAATTCCTTTGTTTTTTTAAACAAATCCAATTTTTGAGCAGATGCTAAAAGAGCTTTTGTAGGTATACAACCTTTATTAAGGCATGTCCCGCCTAATGCTTGTTTTTCAATCAATAGCGCTTTAGCGCCCAATTTAGCAGCTTTTATTGCAGCTACATATCCGCCCGGTCCTGCTCCAATTATTGTAAGATCATAACTCATA
>CAZLRI010000268.1:0-1399 GCA_964561745.1 uncultured Pseudobdellovibrionaceae bacterium
TTTCTCTTAATCTATGTATTGTTTATTTCATTTAACGCCTTTGCCACAGAGATATGTGATAATGGAATAAGTTTTAGCAACGGTGGAACATATAAACATTTTACAGGCACTGTAACATGCAAAGATGATGCAACTGGCAAACTAACAAAAAAGGTAATATTAAAGGACGGAAAAAGGGATGGAACATGCATATATTATGATAAAAATACCGGTCTTGTTCAAGCAGAAGAAAATTACGTAAATGACAAGAAAGATGGTGTTACTAAAAAATATTATCCAAAAACCGGCAAGCTCCAATCTGAAATGACTTATTCAAATGACAGAACTGTTGGCTTATCAAAATCATATTATGAAAATGGCAAATTAAAATATATTGGAAATCGTCTGGATTCTGCCAAACAAGACACAAGCATACGTTTTAATAATAAAGGTCAGATCATTTCTATTTCCTGTGGACCCACTTCTATAATAAAAGATGACAACATCTGGTGTGGAAGAAATGGCAGGGATGGCGAAGTTTTCCTCTATGACATGAAAGGTCAAAAAATAGAAAAAAGAGCTTATCTTAATTTAGTACCAAATGGAAAATGGATAAGATTTCATACAAATGGAAAACCTGCTGCTGAAACAAACTATGTTAATGGGAAATTAGATGGCAAAAGCACCTCTTTTTTAGAAAATGGAATTCTTGAAAAAGAGATTGATTATAAAGATAACTCAAAAATACAGGCTATTGAATATTATCAAAATGGATCTCCAAAAGTTAAAGAGGTTTACAATCTCCCAAATCGCACAACTGCTATTACTGAGTATTATGACAATGGGAAACCACATGTGGAAGGCATCTATAGATATAATAGAAAAGAGGATTCATTTTATTTTCAATCGTTTTCATACTCGCCTGTTGGGTTAATAAAAGAATATTATGAAGATGGAATCCTTGCAAAAGAATCGCTCTATAATGATAAAAGTGTATTAGTAAGCAAAAAGGAATATTCGAAAAAAGGCGAGCTTATTTCAGATGAAGATTATTTTCCTGATGGATCAAGAAAAGCAAAGCGCCTATAGTATGTGTTTAGAATATTAAACATAAAATCCATAATATCAGACACACCACAACCATGCTTGTTCTTTATCGCCTTGTAATATAAGGAGTTTTATAACTCCATCTTATTGGCATACACATTGCTATATCCCTTCATAACAATTAATGTTAATTTTCATTCAAAAATATCTTTGAATGTAACAAGGCATCTTTGATATCTCAAAAAAGGCGTGCACAAGTGCTCGATCAATTTAATTTTCATGGATTAATATAGATGTGAATTAAATTGTCGAAGCACTAGGCATCTTTGATATCTCAAAAAAGGCGTGCACAAGTGCTCGATCAATTTAATTT
>CAZLRI010000268.1:1499-3949 GCA_964561745.1 uncultured Pseudobdellovibrionaceae bacterium
TAAATTGTCGAAGCACTAGGCATCTTTGATATCTCAAAAAAGGCGTGCACAAGTGATTTGTAATCAATGTAATCTTGTTCAAAAAACCCGAACAAGCTTACATTGAACAAACACTAGGAGGGGTCATGAAACGATTTTTATTTATTTTTATTGCAGTATCGTTGGGAATTGCTGGTTGTGGTCAGGGTTTAAATGAGGGGCTTACTAAACTAGACTCTACTCTTGATACTAACCACAATGTATCTTTAATCACAGGTGTAACAAAACAAGAGGGAACAACAAAAAAACTTTCTTCTGAATTAAATCGCCTAACATTAGGTTCGACTAAAACCTCGCTTGTTGGCAAAATAGTTGGGGGAGATGAATCAACTGTAGATGTATTTATAAAAACCACTGACATCGAACTTACAAAACAGAAACTCGTTGATAATGGCGCTTCTGTTAGATCCACTATTGGAGACATCCTAACCGCTAATGTACCTAATAGTCTTATCAGCCAAATAGCTGAATGGGAGGAGGTTGTATATGTTGAGGCGTCAAAACCTTTATCTTATCTAAACAGCAATGCTATACAATATAGCGGCATAGATGCAGTACGAACCAGAGAAGATATTCCTTCTGAAAACTATTATGGTTCAGGTGTAATTGTTGGAATCATTGATTCAGGTATAGATCTTAGACATCCTGCATTTTTTAATGCTGAAGGACAATCAAGGATATTATATGTTTGGGATCAGTCTGATGATGCTGGCACAGGACCAACAGAACTGGAATCAACATATGGAACTGAATGTGACAATGCAAATATTATGAGCAACACATGTGCGATGACAGATGATTTTGGTCATGGCACTCATGTTGCCGGAACAAGCGCTGGAATGGATTCCTCTTATGGAGGAGTGGCTCCTGAGGCATCCCTTATTGCAGTAAAATTCAGAGATTCAACTATGCTTGGAGATATCATTGGAGCAACAACATTTTCTACATCAGTTTGTGATGCAGCTTACTATATATTTAAAAAAGCTGATGCGCTTGGAATGCCTGCTGTTATTAATATCAGCCTAGGTTCTTCCTCTGGACCACATGATGGAACATCTTTGTTTGAACAGTGCCTTGACAATCTTGTGGCAGAAAAACCTTCTCGTTTTATTGTCGCTGCTGCAGGAAATTCATCAAGATCGCTTGGCGGAGCTCACATTGGATATGAAATAACTCCAGAGATATCCAGATCATCTGTGCTGGTTCCTATTGCTGATTATCCTTTTTATCACATCGATATTTGGGAAAATCAGGGATGTAATATGGATGTTGGCGTAATTCAATGGAGCACATCATCTGGAGCAGAGTTCTGGACTGACTGGGTACATGCTGGTGAAAGCGTATCTGGAAGCTTTGGTGATGTTGCAGATGTTATAGTTGACAGAACTGAAACAGAAAGCCCTCTAAATAGCAAACATCATACTCAAATACTCCTTCTGCCAAACACAGATTTCGAACTTGGCGAGCATTTTTTTAGTTTTGTCTTTTCAGGCACATGTTCTGGATTTAATGCATGGGCTAATTTTGAAGATACTCAGCTGTTTAGTGCAGATACCGGCGTATTTCCACTAATACCAATAGGAGATATTGAATATCTTGCCGGCAATAACATCAGCACAGTATCAACTCCATCAACAGCAAAAAATATCCTTTCAGTTGCATCATATAATACACGCATGAACTGGACTGATAGTTTAGATGCAATTCATGAAGATTTAGATAACACGCTGTTAGACCTTTCGATCTTCAGCTCCAACGGACCTGCTCTTACTGAAGACCAAGGACAAAAGCCAAACTTAACAGCACCGGGCGCGTGGATAATATCAGCTATGTCAGCTGATGCTGATGTTCTACCTGAAGAAGTCATTAATGATTACTTCCAAATCATGCAGGGAACCAGTATGGCGTCACCGCATGTTGCAGGTATTGTTGCACTTCTTCTTCAGATAAATCCTGAGCTTGGATATCAGGATATAATGAATTTTTTGCAAACCACCACATTTTCAGATGATTTTGTTCTAACAACTCCAAATAACCGCTGGGGATTTGGA
The DNA here is from genome assembly GCA_964561745.1 of uncultured Pseudobdellovibrionaceae bacterium. Lineage (GTDB taxonomy): Bacteria > UBA10199 > UBA10199 > 2-02-FULL-44-16 > DYJF01 > CAZLRI01. Next base: position 3,590 of record CAZLRI010000268.1, read on the forward strand.
AAAGTAAGTGCAGGTGCTGCAGTACAGAAACTGGTTGATAGTCTTCCTCCTGCGCCTGAACCGGAACCTGAGCCTGAGTCTCAACCTCAACCTCAACCTGAGCCTGAGCCTGTTGCAGCTGACAATCCAGCTCCAGTAGCAGATGAAACCGTAACTACAGCTTCATCAAGCGGTGGAGGATGTTCAATATTATTACATGGTAATAATAATACAGCTGCTTGCTTAATATTGATTTCACTTGTTGGTCTTGGTTTGTTTAGGAAAAGAAAACAAGCATCAAGATAAAAAACAAAAAGTTGAAATGCTATAACGGAACTTCCCCCTCAGGAAAGCAGTAAAAAATGGTTAAAACGTAGGCGG
>CAZLRI010000269.1:0-3901 GCA_964561745.1 uncultured Pseudobdellovibrionaceae bacterium
ATCTCTCTTATCACTCATGTGCAGAGTTGGTCATTTTGTTTTGCGGGGGCTATAGTTCTTTTCGATGTACTATGTACGACCGACGCACATCGACTTATAACTATCAACTTAAATGTTGAGAATAGCATAAAAAATAAAATATTTTATTTTAGTTTGAAATGATAGCTATGATTAGTACAAACGACATAAATGGATTTTTTGCTGATGATTCAACTGACCTTAGTGAATCAATTATTGAAACATACTGGTTTGAAACCAGCATAAATCCTAACTTTGCAGCAGCAGCTTTGTGCAGCGAACAGAGTACTGCACAATGGAAGAGACCGTGTGTGGATGAAGATTTAAGACGCACTTGTGGTGCAAAGGTAATTGGTTTGGAGATTATAGAGGTTTCTGATAAGCCGGTTTTTGAATCTCCATTCAATAAAGGTAATAGATTTACAAGATGCCGCGTGACCATTGCTCATCCATATATAAATTTTGGAACTAAGATCCCCAATTTGTTGACCGCAGCATGTGGTGAAGGCGCATTCCATTCGCCCGGGATTACTGCTATAAAACTTTTGGATATTGGTTTTCCAAAAAAATACCTTAATGCATTTCAGGGTCCTCAGTTTGGAACAAGGGGAATTCAAGACCTGCTTAAAGTGCGTGACAGACCTTTGTTTATGGGAGTGGTAAAACCGAATATCGGATTAGCACCCAAAAATTTTAGCGAGATAGCATATCAGAGTTGGATCGGTGGACTTGATATTGCTAAAGATGATGAGATGCAGTCTGACACAGAAATATCTCCAATAGCTGAAAGATTATGTTTGATGAATGCTAAACGCATGGAAGCAGAGGATCTGACTGGCGAGAAAAAGATCTTTTTGGTAAATATCACAGATGAAGTAGATAGATTAGTTGAGCTGCATGATCTGGCAGTCAAGAATGGTGCTGGCGCTGTAATGGTTAACAGTATGACTGTTGGGCTTTCTGCAATCAGAATGCTGAGAAAACATGCAGAGGTCCCCATTGTTGGTCATTTTGATTTTATAGCTCCGTTTTCGAGATTGCCGTTTTTTGGTGTTTCCCAGTTGGTTATTACAAAACTCCAAAGGCTCACAGGTTGTGATTCAATAATTATGCCCGGATTTTCTCCACGTATGATGGTTGATGAAGAGGAAGTAAAAACAAACGTAGAAGCGTGCCTTGCTGAATTTGGAGATATTAAGAAGAGTTTGCCTGTGCCGGGTGGAAGTGACTGGGCTGGAACTATTCAACCATTGTATCACAAACTTCGTAGTATTGATTTTGGTTTTGTTTTTGGCAGAGGTGTTTTTGATCATCCAAAAGGTGCAGAAGCAGGTGCAAAAAGCATAAGGCAAGCATGGGAAGCAACTGCTATGGGTGTTTCCATTGAAGAATATGCTAAAGAGAATTTGGAATTAAGAGAAGCAATTGAAGCTTTTGGGAAAACAGATAAGGTAGAAGAAGATTCAGTCATTCCTGCTTTTCAGCCAGAGGCTGATCTGCTTTTGGCGGAAAGTGGAGGGCTGGGGAAGGGAAAATCAAAAATATGAGAAGAGAAATAAAAAAAATAACTATAATAACTATTTTGCTTTTAGCTGTTTCATTTAATGCATCTGCAAAAAAAGGCGAAAAGATTTGGGATGATATTAAAATGACATATCCTCCTGCAACTAAAACACGCGGACTGGAGACAGCTGCTGTTAATTTAGACCCTGCGACATTAAAAGGTTTTGTTGTAATAATGAAGGGCGGTATACCAGCTGAGAGGGCTGCTTATTATCATATTGGCTGGGGAGATTATTATTACCGTGCTGTAACAATAGAAAAAAATGATGAAGCAAAAACAATAAGAGGTAAGATATATACATTTTTGCAGGCTGGCGATGTGATGGCTGTGTCAAGGATTGAGAAGATTGGAAGAAAAATTTATATTAGATTAATATCACCTGATATTTATACACCAATAAACCGATCACAGGATAAGCATGTCTCCAGAGTAACTGTATCAATGGATTTTAAGATCCCCAGTAATATATATAAAGCTGATGATAGCAAGGCTGCGCTTGATTTTATAGCAAACTGGATACAGCCGTTTAAAGATCTTAGTGAGGCAAAGGCATTTGGGGATGGAATTAAAGCAGGTGAAAAAATAGAAGAGAGCGCTGCTGATAAATAAGTGATGGTTGTTTAGATAAAAATAAAAAAGCCATTCCATATTGTTTGGAATGGCTTTTGATTTATAGACAGTTCGATAATTATTCATTTTCCAACACAGTTTGCGTGCAATAGGCTGGTCGATTTTCAGGCAGGCGCTCATGGATCTCGTGATATGTAGTATAAATTGCTAAGCCTGCGATGGCCACGCATGCTCCTGCAAGGATGATTCCAATAGATGATATGGATCTCAAGACAAATGGGAGAACAAAACTGGGGGCTAGTTCCAAAAAGGCTATGCTGCCAAAGACAGCTACTCCAAACAAAGCAACGCCGTCAAGTAGAGCAAGCCTAGGAGGAAAGGACTCAATGCATCGACTTTGAAAGACTCTTTCATAAGCTAAAAATGTCATGGAATCAGCAAGAAGAGTTTGGGCAGTCTCATTGCATTGATAGCCATCTACTTGGTTATTGCAAATCATACGTAGGGTGGCATAAGCAGGCATCCCCTCAGCATGACCAAAACTGCCTTGTCCAGCTTCATTTCCTTCATAGTAGGTTTGTATGGCAGCTGTCACCGCAAAAGTGCGTCCACGTGCCTACATCAGCAATGGCTTGTTGACCTTGAACCATATCTTCAATAGATAGGTCGTGATCTTGCAGTAATTCTTGAACGCGAGTGGTGGCTAATCTACCATTAAGTTCTCGAATAACCGAATTGTCCTGTTCACCCATTGAAAACATAAAAACCTCCGTGATTCGTGTTTCGTCGTTCGTATTTCGTTAAAAAACGTTACTACACTTTATGTCATTCCCGCATGTTTGTTGGTGGGGATACAACCTTTGGTTTTGAGTCTGCAGTCTGCTGTCTGTTTTCTCAAGTCTGTCTTATTTATCGTCTATACTCTAAAAAAGTTGTTTGTTTTTTTCGTTTTTTAAAAATATTTCTATGAAAAAAATGCTATAATTCATGAGTAATATCAATTAGTTTATGAGTTAGATAATGAGGGATAGTCAGGAGCGGAATTTTTCTTTTTTTATCAAAGTTTGGCAAAAAAGCCATATGATCAAAATCAATCTTTGGCATTTCATTTGAAATTTTTACAATACATGAGAGGTTTTCTTCAACAATAGCCAAGCTGTTTAGGGATTTTAAATTTCCTTTATTTGATTTAACATCGATTCCGATAAAAGGAGACCTTAGTAAAAATTCCACTTCAGCGCGATTTCCTGATTTCCAATAAAAAAGATCATCTCGGGTAACAAGTTGGGTTATTAATTGAGAACCAACAAATGTTTCATATAATATTGCCAGATTTTTTTCATTGATTTTAGTTTTTAAGAGATCAGAACCAGACAGAAGGTAATTGGCTATTCCACAATCAAAAATAATATATTTAGAAAGATCTTTTTCTGATTCCAGCAATCTGATTTTATGTGCAACTCTAGCTCCAACAGTTTTGTTAATAAGTTTTTTTGCTTCACTTCTTCCAGCATGTTGGACTTGAAGCTGGGTAAATTTCAAGGTGTTCATTGAAAGATTGGCTATTTTTCTTAATACATCTTCATATTCGTAAAGCATGGATTTGTTATCAAGCACAGTTTTGATATTTTCTTCAATAGAGACAGCCAAATCTTTTATGATGTTTGGAATTTGTTTAGTATCTAAATTAGGATCCAAGTAAGTATCTAATATTTTAGGCATGCCGCCTAAACGTAAATAGGTATTTAA
>CAZLRI010000270.1:0-3899 GCA_964561745.1 uncultured Pseudobdellovibrionaceae bacterium
AAGACCACTTCCTGATAATCCATCAAAGAAAGCAAAAGTTGAAGTAGATGATGCTTTTGTTTCTACTATAGAATTTGAAAATGGTACAATTGGGGTGCTGGAAGGTTCAAGATTTTGTCCAGGTCGTAAAAATTATGAGACAGTTGAAATAAACGGAGAGCTTGGCAGCATATACTGGAATCTTGAACATATGAATTATCTAAATGTTTATTTCAAGGATGAAGATCCTCCTGATACTGTAGGATTTCATGCTGTAAGTGTTACTGAATCTTTTCATCCTTATTATGATAAGTGGTGGCCACATGGTCATATAATTGGTTGGGAAAATACATTTGTACACACTGCATATAATATAGTAAATGCTGTTGTAAATAATGTTAAACTGGAGCCTATGGTGGCAACATTTGAAGATGGATACAGGGCAGCTGTAATTTGTGATGCTATACTACAGTCTGCAAAATCTGAAAGGAAAGAGAAAATAGAGTACTAAAATATTTAAGTTTTTAAAATGAAATGTTGCGTGGATTGCGTAGAGTAACTAGGAGTAGTTGGGACGATTATAGAGGCTTAAAATATTAAGTGAATTACTGGAGGTTGTAGATGAAGTTTGGGATAAATACATTATTGTTTACAGGTACTTATACCGATGAACATGTGAAAAGCTTGACTGGAAAATTTAAAAAATTAGGTTTTGATGGAGTAGAAATCGCGCTTGAAAAGAAGGGTGATATTGATTATAAAAAAACACTGAAAATATTTAAAGATAATAGCCTTGTATGTTCTTCAGTTTGCGGGCTTTTTGGGGAAGATAGGGATATCAGAGGACCAAAAAAAGAACATATTGAAGGCGGACTTGCTTATATAAAAGATTGTCTTGAGGCTTGCGTAGATCTTAATTGTAATATTTTCGCAGGTCCTGCTTATTCTGCTGTTGGCCGTGCAAGCATGGTTCCAGAAAATGAACGAAAGGTTCAATGGAATACAGTTGTTGAAAATTTAGGCAAAGCTTGCCAGTGGGCTGAAAAATATGGTGTATTTATAGCAATAGAGCCATTAAACAGATTTGAAACAGATTTTATTAATATCTGTAAAGATGCTGTAAGAATGGTCAAAGATGTTGGAAGCAAAATGTTAAAGATTCACCTTGACACATTCCATATGAATGTTGAGGAAAAGAATTCTGCAATGGCAGTTTTAGATGCTGGCAATTTGCTTTATTTGCTTCATGCAAGTGAAAATGACAGAGGTGCTCCAGGCACAGGGCAGGTTCACTGGAAAGCTATTGCAGATGCACTGCAAAGGATTAATTATGATAAGTGGGTGGTAATAGAATCATTTACGCCTGAAAATAAAGTTATAGCAAAAGCTGCCTCAATTTGGAGGCAAACTGAAAAAAGTGATTTTGTGCTTGCTGAGAAAGGTTTGAAGTTCCTGAAGGGACTTTTAAGTTAATTTAATTGAGAGGATTTAAAAACCCTCAGTTAAAAATATTTGTATTAAAAGAATAGATTGGAGTTTTGATAGATGGCAGAAATAGTTTTAAAAGATATTGTAAAGAGATTTGGCGATCTTGTAGCGGTTAATAATTTAAGCCTGAATATTAAAGAAAAAGAGTTTTTGGTTCTTTTAGGTCCTTCTGGATGTGGGAAAACAACTACTCTTAGATGTATCTCTGGTTTGGAAACACCAGATGAAGGAAAAATTTTAATTGATGGAGAGGATGTTACTATTAGAAGAGCATCCAGGAGAGATATAGCATTTGTTTTTCAACTTTATGCTTTATACCCCCAACTAACGGCTTATGGTAATATAGCTTTTCCTCTACTTACACAAAGAACTGATAAAAAAAAGATAAAAGAAGAAGTAAATAAAGTTGCAGAAATTCTTAAAATAAAACATATATTGAATAAAAAACCTAAGGAGCTCTCAGGTGGGGACATGCAGAAAGTTGCTCTCGGAAGGGCAATTGTTAGAAGACCAAAAGCATTTTTGCTTGATGAACCTATAGGGACTCTGGATGCAAAATTTAGAGAAGAAATGCGAACTGAACTAAAAAAGCTCCATGTCGACATTGGTGCTACTACAGTATATGTAACTCACGATCAGGTTGAGGCAATGTCTATGGGAGACAGTATTGCGATAATGAATCTTGGAGTCCTGCAACAAGTTGGTACACCTTATGAAATATACACAAATCCAAAAAATTTATTTGTAGCAAATTTTATTGGAAGCCCGGGAATGAATTTTATAAATTGCAAGCCAGAAAGGGATTCCAGTGGCAGGCTTGTACTAAGGCTATTATCAATTAATACCCATATCCAGATATCTGACAGGATTCAAAAAATAATTTTAGATAAGAAAGAAGAAGAAAAAGAGTTAGTTTTAGGGGTTAGACCAGAAGATGTAGTGTTGAGTATGAAAAAAGAGGAGAATTATATTGAAACAAAAGTATTCGTTGTTGAAACGACAGGCTCTTATAATATTGTAAATATAAAATTAGGCAGTGATATTATTAGAGTACGCACGCTGCCGACCGTAGCTCCAAAGGTTGGAGAAACTGTGTATATTGGTATTGATATGAAAAGAATAAGCATCTTCAATAAAAAGGATGGAAATTCAGTAATGTAATAAATAATAAGTTGGGAGAATATGTAAATGGCAGATATAAAATTAATTTCACTTACAAAAACTTTTGGTGATATAACTGCTGTAGATAGTATGAATTTAGAAATTAAGGATAAAGAGTTTTTTATCCTGCTTGGGCCAACAGGAGCCGGTAAAACTACAACATTAAGATTAGTAGCTGGATTAGAAAAACCGGATAAGGGAGAAGTTCATTTAGATAAAGTTTGTGTAAACAATCTTAGTCCTGCCGTAAGAGATGTTGCATTTGTATTCCAATATTATACTCTTTATCCTAATTATACTGTAAGGCAAAATTTGGAATTTCCATTAAGGTCTAATCTTAGAAAACTGTCTACGTCAGAAATTGATAAAAGGGTTACTGAAGTTTCAAAGGTTCTACATATAGAACATTTGATGGATAGAGAAACTGTAAACTTGAGTGGTGGAGAAATGCAGCGAGTAGCAATAGGAAGAGCAATAGTCAGGACACCAAAAGTATTTCTAATGGATGAACCTTTGTCCAATCTGGACGCAAAGCTAAGGGAAGAAATGAGGGCTGAGCTTGCAAGACTTCATTTAGATTTAGGATCTACTTTTTTTTATGTAACTCACGATCAGATTGAAGCAATGACAATGGGTGACAGAGTAGCAGTGCTTAATGAAGGTAAGATACTTCAGATTGGTACATCAGATGAAATATATAATTTGCCTAAAGATGTCTTTGTTGCTAAATTTGTAGGAAGTCCTCTAATTAATTTATTTGATGCGACTATAGATAAGGATACTTTAATTATTGACAGGAAAGCTATGGTTTGTAATATTTTTGAGAAACAATGTAGCCTGCTTAAAAACTATAATAAGAAAAATTTAATTTTAGGAATAAGACCGGAAGATATTGAGGTATCAAGAGAAAAGCAAAAGGTCAATTCTTTTAAAAGTACGGTATATTTTAAGCAAAGTATGGGTGTAGAAGATATTTTAAATTTAAAAATTAATAGTATTATTTTTAAAGCAATTGTTTCTCCAAAACTACAAACTAAAGTTGGGGAAACATTTTATGCCAACATTAATATAGATAGGTCACATTTATTCGATACTGAAACAAATAAACGTATATAACATTAATAATAATAAAAATATAGCGTAATTACTATTATTTAAGATTTTGGGTGAAATTTAATGAGAGGAAAAAAGAGAATATTAGTAGAAAAAGCATTAGAGGAAGGAAATGGTATTCTAAACCTTAAACCTGCATGGGTGGCTCGTGATTTTCT
>CAZLRI010000271.1:0-3877 GCA_964561745.1 uncultured Pseudobdellovibrionaceae bacterium
TGTTATCAAATGGCGCTCCAACAACTGCTCTTGTGTCATCTATATCAACTGAATAGCCAAAAGCGCTATTTGTGACAATTGATGTGTCTAGCATTGAAGCTCCAGTCCAATTGTTTTCAGCGGGATTTTTTATATAACGGTAAGCATTACCATATGCCCCTACTACGATAACATTGTCTTTACTGATTGCTACAGAAGAACCAAAATCTATTGCTTCAGTTTCAGTATCTCCCAAACGTTTAATATAATTCGATGCAAACTTTGGTGTGCCTGAAACAGTTTCAGATGGGGTTGTGCTTTGTCCAGCAGTAATACAAATATCTTTTGCTACGACATTTACAAAATAGCGTGTGCCTACTATTAGATCAACATTGCTATCAACTTGTGCAGAGTTGATATTTAGTACTTGTTGAAATAATGTTGATGCTTCAGGTTCATCCTCAGATATTTTGTAAGAGATTACATAACATGTTACCCCGTTTCTCTGTTCTTCTGAAGGCAGTGTCCAGCTAACACGAAGACCGCGTGGTACTATTGATTGTACTCCCACTCCTTCTATTTTCCATCCTAATTCAAATGCAGGAACTGCATGCAATGCATGTGAATATTCGCTTGCCCCAGCAGCATTTACAGACTTTACCTGAAAATCGTAATCATTGCCATTTGTTAAGCCTGTTGCTTCAAATGAGGTTTCTGTGACTGGAGTTTCAGTTTCTCCGTTCATGAGAACAACATAACTTGCAGCACCCGGGACAGTGTTCCATGTTAAAGTTATTTTTCCATCACCCGACACTATACGCGCATCTGGTATTGCAGGTACACAATCAGCAGCACAGGTTGCTGCTGTTTCATCTTCATTACATAATCCATCGCCGCAGCTTACAGGGCAATCTCCAGGACATATTGAAGTTGTTTCATCTCCATTGCATAATCCATCGCCGCAGACCGGATGGCAATCGCCAGGGCATGTTGATGAATTTTCGCCTTCTTCGCACACACTGTTTCCGCACTCTATTACGCAATCGCCAGGGCAAACAATGCTTGTCTCGCCTTCCTGACAAACTCCATCTCCGCAGACTGCTACATCAAGGTCTCTATCCAAGTCTGTAGATTTGTTTCCATGATCACTGCATCCGCTTAATCCAAAAACACCCATTAGACCGATAGATAATAAAGAGAAGATTAGTAAAGCATTACGGTTAAAGTTCTTCATATTTGTTTCCTCCTAAAAAGATGTTTGGTGTTTGTTGCTTACAAACACTTGTGTATGCCTTTTTTTAATCTCTGGTTCTTACCACAGTATTTTATATGCAATTAACATACCTGTTATTTTGTTTTGCGGGTGTTATAGATATTAGTTGCATTTCATTGTTTGTAAGTCGTAGATAATATATCGTAAAAAATCTTTAAGGAAAACAGAAAACTTTGTCAAATTATAAGTAAAAACAGAGGTTTTGATGGATATTATCCCTATAGTACGAAATAAATTTAGACGTCGCAGGACAGAGAAGATTTTAGATAAAGGTGTTATTCATGGATCAGATCTTTCTGTTTCTGTGGCTGAAAGATGTAATGAGCTGTCCATACATAACTTTATTGATAATAAGATGGAATGTTTTTTTGCAAGGTTGGGCAAACAAGAGGCTTTTGGTCTTTATGAAACAGTGATTAATCAGGTTGAAAAATCCCTTATTAAAAGGGCAATGAAATGGGCTAATGGAAATCATATTAAGGCTTCAAGATTATTGGGTATTAACCGGAACACGCTTCGGAGTAAAATTAAAAAATTAAATTTAAAAGTGTAAAAAGGGGATTGTGTGAGCAAAGATGCAGCGGTTTTAATAATTGCTGGGTCTGATTCGTCTGGGGGAGCAGGCATTCAGGCAGATATAGAGGTTTTAAAAGCCTTTGGAATTAAAACTAAATCTGCGATTACTGCATTAACAGCACAGGATAATTCTTCAGTTCTATCAATTCACCCCACACCTTCAGATGTTTTAAGCCAGCAGTTGTCAGCTGCGTATGATAAAAACATTAATGTTGTAAAGATCGGGATGGTGGCAACGCTTACAAACGTAAAGACTATAGTTTGGTTTTTAAAGCGGATAAAGTTGAAGCATGTGGTTATAGATCCGGTGTTTTATTCATCTTCAGGCACCCCTCTTTTAGAGACAAAAGCCTTATCTTTTTTTAGACAACAATTATTGCCGCTTGGAACAATCATTACTCCTAATCTTAGAGAAGCAGGTGTTTTAGCTGGGATGAAGGTGGCATCTCTTAGTACAATGAAAAAAGCAGCTGAAGTTATTCACCTTGATATAGCTAAAATAAGGGGTGGTTATGATAAACCTTTGGTTGTGTTGGTAAAAGGGGGACATCTTGAAGGAGATGCTGTAGATGTTTATTTTGATGGAAATGAGTATTTGTCATTTACAGCAAAAAGGATAAAAGGGGTTTCTCCAAGAGGGACCGGGTGCCGTTTTTCAACTGCGATTGCCGCAGGGCTTGCTTTAGGGGATGATATCTGCCCTGCTATTGAACAGGCTAAAAAATATGTAAAGAGTTATATATCTGGACGATGAGCGATGTGCGATGTTAGATGTGCGATGTGCGTTTAAATACACGCCCATCGCTCACCGCCCATTGCTCATCCAATAAACATGGGAGATTTAGTTTTACGAGATTTGCTTATAGTAATAGCAGTGGCGATACCCATTGTTTTAATCGCTCATAGTTTAAACCTATCAACAATAGTGGGCTTTCTGCTAACCGGAGTCCTTATAGGTCCTGAAGGACTTGGGCTGATTGATAATGTGCAACGCATTAATATATTGGCTGAAGTAGGCATTGCGCTTTTGTTGTTTCATATTGGTCTTGAATTTTCAGTTAGTAATTTAAAAGGCTTAAGAAGGGTGATCTTTGGTAGTGGTGTGTTGCAGGTTGTTCTCACTATTTGTGCAGGATTATTGTTTTCCTTTGTTTTTAACTGGTCCATACAGCAAGGTATTTTTTTCGGTTGTGCAGCAGCTCTTTCAAGCACAGCATTTACCCTATCATTTCTTTCATATAAGCGGTGGCTGGATTCCCCGTCTGGAAGAATATCAACAGGCATGCTTATATTGCAGGATCTGGCAATTGTTCCAATGTTGACGTTTTTGCCCTTTCTTGTAGGTGAAAAAGAAACAATGATTTATCCGGGTAGTGTTATAGTTTCTATTTTTATTCCAATTATAGAAGTTGCAGTGGTTTTTGGTGTCTTGTGGTTAATATATAGATTCTTGGTTAGTCGTCTTTTGTATCAGGTTGTCAGGATAGGAAGCAAAGAGCTGTTTGTTATCATATTAATTGGTGTGGCACTTGGTTTTGCGTGGTTTACAAAACAGATGGGTCTTTCGTTTGCTTTGGGTGCTTTTCTTGGCGGATTAATGATTTCAGCCACCCCGTTTCGTTTTCAAGCTTTATCAGAAATTGCGCCGTTTAGGGCATGTGTAAGCGGCATCTTTTTTGTAGCTATTGGTATGCTCATATCTCCGACATTTTTTATTCAAAATATTGGTCAGATATCAGCTCTTGTTGCCTTTATTGTTATAGCAAAGACCCTGATATCTGCTGGTTCGGTTTTTGTTTTTGGATATCCATTAAGCGTTGCTCTGGTGGTTGGTATGCTTTTGGGGCAGATGGGAGAATTTTCGTTTTTGTTGGCAATGGTTGGTTTTAGAGAAGGAATTGTTGGGGAACATCTCTATAATTTATTAATAACAGCTTCTGGTGTAACTTTGGTTATTGCCCCTGTGATGATGGAGTTGTCGGTTTATGTTGAAAATGCCTTTAGAAAATTTTCATATGGAAAGTTAAAAAAAGAAAACATGGTTGAAGA
>CAZLRI010000272.1:0-3875 GCA_964561745.1 uncultured Pseudobdellovibrionaceae bacterium
AGGTTTTAATCCCAAAATAAAATACTCTTAGTTGTAACGAGCGCCCATATTTCAGGGCAACGCACAAAAAAAGGCAACGCACAAAAAATTGACAAAGTGGGGTTTTTGCCGTATATTTAGTTTGTGTCGCCAAACACAGACAAAAACCCCAATGAAAGATTATTTTTTTTAACAAAAGATGTCAAGGTGTATCGCGAAAACTTTCATAGGATAAATTTAAAAATCATAGGCTGCCTGAAATGCCGTTCCCTGAATGTTATCTGTTATGGAACATATTTTCGTAAAAAAGCCGGAGTTCGTATTCGGCGTATATACTGTAAAGATTGCGGCGCTTGTCTTGGCTGGCTGCCGCCGTTTCTGTTGGCGAAAAAACATTATCCGATCAGCAGAGTGCTGCCCATAATAAAAAAGTATCTAATGGGTTCTGTGGGATATTATATTTCATGGTGTAAAGCAAGTACAGATAAGCCGGAATATTCTACATTTCTGCGGTGGATAAAGGTATTTTCCGGAATGGCGGAGATACTTTATAAAACTGCGTGTAAGACTTTGGCGGCATTCAAGCCGGACTGGAAGTTTGAAAAAGATAAGCGGCTATTTACTGCCTGTTTTCCGGCAGCGGGTAATCAGAAGTTAAAATTACTGTATCGGACATTTATTCTGCAGGAGTATTTTTCTTTCGAGTCAGCCGGACATGAAGACTTTTTCGCATGGTTGATATTTCAACACAGATATACACACCGTTCATGCAGATATCAATCCCGTTTATAAAACGATTCTTTCAGACATGAGCGCTCTGGCCGGAGTCTATCCAAAAACAGTTTTCCGGTTTTTTTCAATTTAAATTTCATTTGTCTGCCGGGATTTTCCATATAATCGTTTGGGAAGTTTCAGTCAACTGCGCTGATTTGTCTTTATGCCGCAAGGATAGCCAAACACCAACACAGTTTGCCAATGACAGCATACTCCGGATTTAGGACAATGCTTCAAGACCGGCAGCGGCTGAGACCGCGGTCGCACAAAAGGAGGTTGTTACCATGAGCGAAAAAGACAAAGACCTGTTTCGTTACCGGCTTATTGCGCCGTTGCTTGACCCTGATTTGCAGAGGGGCGACAAAAAGGCAATCATTGAGACTATTGCGGGGAAAAACCATCAACTGCCTTCAGGCAGAGAAGTAAAGTTCAGCCCCGAAACCATTAAAAGCTGGCACAAGAGATTCCGGAAAGAAGGATTTGACGGGCTAAAAGACAAAGCCCGCAGCGACTGCGGTAAATCAAGAGCCATCTCAGAAGAAATAATTCAGAAGGCCTGCGACTTGAAAATAGAAGTTCCCCGGAGAACTATTACAAAGATTATAGACATCTTGGAGGGAGAAGGCATAACTGAAAAAGATACAGTGAAAAAATCAACTCTCCATCGTGTTTTCCAGCATAAGCATCTGACTTCAAGGATTCCAAAAGAAAAAGGATACTGGCAAAGATTTCAGGCGGAGTTTCCAAACGACCTCTGGCAGTCTGACCAGATGCACGGGTCATACCTTCCGAATCCGAACAATCCCGGTAAAAACATCAGGACCCAGCTTTTGGCATGGATGGACGATTGTAGCCGCGTTGTTACCCATGCCCAGTTCTTCTTTGAGGCAAAACTTCCGAACCTTGAACACTGTCTGCGCAAAGCAATACAGAAGATGGGTGTTCCTAAAAAAATCTACGTTGACAACGGACAGATTTATTCATCAAAACACCTTGCTTCCATCTGCGCATCTCTGGGGATCCGACTGATGTTTGCGCGTCCATATTCGCCCCAGGGAAAAGGAAAAATTGAAAAGTTTTTCGGATATGTCAGAAGCTCCTTCATGCCGGAGATTTCATCAAGCAGGATTATAACTCTTTCACAGCTCAACGAAGCTTTCCGCGCATGGCTGGAGTTGAAGTACCACCGGAGAATCCACTCCGAACTCAAAGCAAAACCCATTGACATCTTTATGACTCATCAGGATAAACTCCATTACCCGTCTGTGGAACAGATCAAAGAGGCATTCCTTTACAGAGAAAAAAGAAAGGTTCATAAGGACTGCACTTTTTCACTGATGGGTGACTATTATGAGGTTCTGCCCGCATTAGTCGGGCAGGAAGTTGAAATCCTCTTTGACCCTGATGACCTTGAGACAGTCAAGGTTTACCTGGCCGGTGACTTCTTTCAGCAGGCCAAAGTCCTGAGGACTCCGCCCCGAAGAGCGAAAAAACAAACTTCTCAGGACAATCCTGTCCGCACCGGAGTTGATTACCTGAAAAATCTTGTGGATGAACATCGCAATATCCGGGAGGGTTTTCTCTTCGGCCCGAAAGTGACCTCTGATAACCGTTTTACCGTCGCTGACCTTTTAACCATCATGCAGCGCAAGGGTTTTCATCTTTCTGACTTTGAAAAATCAGAGATTCAAAAATGCTTTGACAACTTCGGCCCTTTTGACAGAGATTCAACTTCTCAGATACTGACCGCTATTGTCAAACTCAAAGGAACCAGACAGCACATCTCATTTTACCTGCAAAAGATCATTGAGACCAAAACAAATCAAGGAGGCAATGCCAATGATTAGAGCTTTTTTTGGATTAGACTGTTTTCCCTTTAAAAAGGATATCTCAGAGATATTCCTCTCCCGTCAGCTGAACTACCTCGAAAAACGCACTTCCCATTTCATTGATACTCAGGGTATTGCTCTGCTTACCGGCGAAATCGGCAGCGGCAAAACAACCTTCATGCGCTGGTTCCTTAACAACTCTCTTAACCACAATACCTACAGATTTATTTACATCTCCCAGACCGCGCGAACCGCAAGAAGCTTTTTCCGTACCGCAGCTAAAGAACTCGGCCTCCTGCCGAAGTTTCTCATTGAAGATGCGTCTGCCCAGGTAAAGACAGGCTTATTGGACCTTTACCGCAAACACAAACTCAAACCTATTCTGATTATTGACGAAGCTCAAAATCTCAGCGACTCCGTGCTTGAGGAAATCAGACTTCTCACCAATTTCAGAATGGATTCTAAAAACTACCTTTCCATTTTTCTCTTAGGCCCGCCGGTTCTTAAAGGCCGCCTGAAGCTGAACCCCTACGCAGCTTTGAAACAGAGAATATCGTTCTTTTATCACCTGACCGGTTTGGAACAGGATGAAATCCAGCCTTATCTCTCTCACCGCATTAACCTGGCAGGCAAAAAGGAATCTCTCTTTACTGACAAAGCCGTAACTTTACTTTTTAATTACTCCAGAGGCCTGCCCAGGGTTATTAACACCCTTGCCCATGAAGCTCTTTATCAGGCAGCTTCACAGAAAAAGAATACGATTGACGATTCTTTGATTGAGAACATTATCCGTGAATGGGATAACCTTTGAGCTAATAAATTAACGAAATTACAATTATCCTTAAAGAGAAAATCCGCTATCGCTTAAAGGTATTTTACTTCGGGACTCTCGGGGTATAATAATTCGGGACTTAACATTGAAAGCTTCAACCACAATGCCTAAATTCAATTTCGCATTTGTTAAGGCATACCATAAATCAAATAGATCCCTGCCTTTTTTACGCTGATATAATGCCCTGATTTTGGTTCCTAAAAGTTCTTCAATACTGTATGTAGTTACCTCGCATTTGTCGGAAAACCAGTTGGTGTTTATTTTGAAGGCAAGCGGGACTATCTTAAACACAGGCACATGTTCCCTGCAGTTTATTTCAATCTTCAGTTTTAGCGGAAGAACAGGCGGGATTTCAGAATCAAATGAAAATATAATCGTGTTATTGATCTTACCCTGTTTCTTTTTAACTTTCCCGCCTATAAAAGATATTTTCTTCAGTCTGTCAAAAATATGTCCGATGG
>CAZLRI010000273.1:0-3810 GCA_964561745.1 uncultured Pseudobdellovibrionaceae bacterium
AGGTTAAGAGGACTATATCACAAACCTGTTAGATTTTCAGTGACTGAGTACTAGTATAACCATTTTAAAATATTACCCTTGCTATCAATTCTAATTCCTTGTCTCCTATATGCCCAGCACATGTAAGATACAGTGACAAAATAAGATGCCGGGTGCCGACTATGCGATCCGATTTTGCAATTTAATAATGTAGTTTTGCCTCCAAGCCCCATTGGACCTATATCAAGCTGATTAGATAATTTTAGAATCTCTTTTTCAAGAATTTGAAGCTCATGAATTGGATTTTTATCATCAGCGCGCCTTAGAAATTGCTTTTTCGCTTCAACAAATCCAGTTACCCTATCTCCTCCAATGCATACTCCTGCTGAGCCCGGAGCACATCCATTACCTTGTGCATTGAGAATGGCATTTAAGATACATTTTTTAACGCCAGTCAGAGAACGATCTGCTTCGAGCAAAGAATCAGGAAGCATATATTGGCTGCTAACATTTTCAGACCCGCCACCTTTTAACAAAAGAGATATTTCAGTATATTGTTTTTTTGCTTTTTCAGAATGATTGAAATAAAAAAGAGCTCGTGTAATATTATTATCTGAGTTCAATGCTTTCCCTTTAATTGGATCAACAGAGTTATTTCTCAAATAACCCAAAGACACAGCTTTTTTAACAGCTTTGTCGGCTGTATTTTCTATTAAGCAATCAAGAGAGGAATCTTTACCGCTGATAAAAAAAATGGGCACGCCGGTGTCTTGGCAGATAGGAGAATGATTGGTGTTTGCCATTTGGATGTTCTCTAAAATAGAAGAAAGAATTTTAGACGCGATAGAGGCTTTGGCTTCTTTTTTCTGGGCGATCATAATCTCTTGTTTTATGTCTTCAGGTATTTCGCAGGATGTCTTTATAATAAGTTCAAGAAGAGAATTGTATAGATTGTTCATATGAAAAATATAAGTATGCTAAAATATCTGCTTCGTCAATAAAACGAAGCTTGATATTCTTATAAAAAACCCCATATACATAATTACAAATTATTGGGGGTTTTATGCGTTTTGATAAGATGACATTAAAAGCACAGGAAGCTATTCAAGAAGCACAGAATATTGCTTCAAAACTGAACCATCAGGAGATTACAGCTGAACATCTATTATTGGCTTTGTTGAATCAAAATGACGGTACTGCACCTGCAATTCTGGCAAAGATCGGTGCAAACAAAGCTAGTATCATACAGGAACTGGATGAAGCTCTAAACGCTCTTCCGCAAGTAACTGGTGCGTCTTTGGGACAGGCTTATATCTCTCAAGAGCTAAAACAAATATTTGATTTGGCGTATAAGGAAGCTAGCCTTTTAAAAGACGAGTTTATAAGCACAGAACATTTTTTAATTTCAATTGCTGATTCAAAACAAACCAAAGCAGCTGCTATTTTAAAAAAATACGGGGTTACTAAATCCAGCATATTGCAGGTATTAAAAGATATTAGGGGTACGCATAAAATAACAGATCAAAATCCTGAAGGCAAATATCAGGCTCTCAAAAAATACGCACGAGACCTAACAGAGCTGGCACGTAAAGGTAAGCTTGATCCGGTTATAGGTCGTGATGATGAGATACGCAGGCTTATTCATGTGTTATCAAGAAGGACAAAAAACAATCCGGTTTTAATAGGGGATTCCGGAGTTGGAAAAACAGCAATTGTTGAGGGATTGGCGCAAAGGATTGTAAATGGAGACATACCTGAAACTCTTCGTGACAAACAGTTGGTTGCGTTGGATTTGGCAGCTTTGATTGCTGGTGCAAAATACAGAGGAGAGTTCGAAGACCGTCTTAAAGCTTTGCTTAAAGAGGTAGTTGAATCCTCAGGTTCTATAATTCTTTTTATTGATGAACTTCATACTCTGGTAGGAGCTGGCAGTGCAGAAGGGGCAATGGATGCATCCAATATGCTAAAGCCAGCATTGGCAAGAGGCGAGCTAAGATGCATTGGAGCGACAACAACTAATGAATATAGAAAATATATAGAAAAAGATGCTGCTCTGGAGCGCCGCTTTCAACAGGTGTATGTTGGAGAACCTGATGTTGAAAACACAATAGCAATTTTAAGGGGGTTGAAGGAAAAATATGAAGTTCATCACGGTGTTCGTATACAAGATGCTGCGATTATAGCAGCTGCAACTTTGTCCAAACGCTATATTACAGACCGCTTTCTGCCTGATAAGGCAATCGACCTTATTGATGAAGCTGCTTCCAAACTCAGAATTGAAATAGATTCTATGCCGGTTGAAATAGATGAAATAGAAAGAGAGATTACCCAAAGGCAAATTGAGGAAACAGCATTAAAAAAAGAAAAAGATGCTTTAAGCAAGGAAAGGCTTGCAGATCTAGAAAAAGAAATAGCAAATTTAAAAGAAACCTCGAACACTCTAAAGGCACACTGGTTAAAGGAAAAAGAGATAATAAAAGCTATTAGAGATATAAAAGAGAAGATTGAAAAAAGTAAAATAGAACAGGAAAAAGCACTGAGGGATGGCAATCTAAATGTTGCCGCTGAATTAAAGTACGGTGTCTTGATGGACCTGCAAAAGCAGATGGATGCTGAACAAAATAAGCTGGATGAAATTCAAAAAAATAAAAAAATGTTGTCTGAAGAGGTTACTGCTGAAGATATTGCCGGAGTAGTATCAAAGTGGACTGGAGTTCCAGTATCAAAAATTCTGCAGGGCGAAGTTGATAAATTGCTGCATATGGAGGATTTGTTAAGGAAACGCGTGATTGGTCAGGATGAAGCATTATCAAAAGTTTCAAATGCAATTAGAAGGGCAAGAGCTGGTTTGCACGATCCAAACAAACCAATCGGATCCTTTATTTTTATGGGACCAACCGGATGTGGTAAAACAGAAATAGCACGGGCACTTGCAGAATTTTTATTTAATGATGAAAAAGCAATGATACGAATTGATATGAGCGAATATATGGAAAAACACAGCGTATCACGGCTTATTGGAGCGCCTCCGGGTTATATAGGTTATGAAGAAGGTGGATATCTTACGGAAGCTGTTAGAAGAAGACCTTATAGTGTAATACTTTTTGATGAGATTGAAAAAGCTCATTCAGATGTTTTTAATATAATGCTGCAAATACTTGATGACGGACGCTTAACTGATAGTCAGGGCAGGACAGCTAATTTTACAAACACTGTTATTATCATGACTTCAAATATTGGAAGCGAATTCTTAATTGATGTTGCAGGTGATGATGAGAAAACAACTGAACGTGTTTTGTCTGCTATGAAAAAACATTTTAAACCAGAGTTTATAAATCGTATTGATGATCTGGTGATCTTCCATTCATTAAAAGAAAAACAGATTGAACAAATAGCTGATATACAACTTGAGAGATTAAAAAAGCTTCTTGCGGAAAGAAAGATAACTTTGGATATAACAGGTTCGGCAAAACAGTTCATTGCCAAACATGGATGGGATCCCCAATATGGAGCAAGGCCCTTAAAAAGAGCTATCCAGAAATACATACAAGATCCTTTGTCCAATATATTGCTTGAAGGCAAATGTCAGGAAGGTGGGACAATTAAGGTTGATGTAAAAAATGACGAGATAGTTTTTAAATAACCTCAGGCAAACACTGATTTGATCTAAATAGAGCGTCCAAATTTTGGACGCTTTTTTTACTTAAATTAAAGGTTCATTCGCATTAAACTGGCACGAAATGGTGCCCTTAATTTAATAAGAAAATACAAAAAACGTAACAGGTTAGCGAAATAAATTTCATTTTTGATACGATTTATCTTGACGTTGTT
>CAZLRI010000274.1:0-3787 GCA_964561745.1 uncultured Pseudobdellovibrionaceae bacterium
AATACCCCTCCCACTTGAGACTGTGTCGCAATAGCTTTTTGCTGTCATCCTCGCGAAGGCGGGGATCCACAACATGTTGATTTTACTGGATTCCTGCTTGCGCAGGAATGACAAAAAAGACTAAAAAAGCAATTACGACACAGTTTCCAAAGGGGAAGGAAATTGTACTAACGACTAACAACCAGCAACTTATTTTATATGAACTCATCTAGGCTATTCTTAGTAATATTGTCTTTTTTCCTTCTGTTATTTTCTGCTTGTGGTTCAACTTATCATCACAATGCTAACAACGTATATAAGGCATATTACGATGCGCGATTTGATGAAGCAGCAGATTTAATTGAAAAAGTTAAACCTGCTGAAAAAGATCGCCTGCTTTATCTTATGGATAAAGGAATGATTTTGCATGCAGCAGGAAGATATGAGGAGAGCAATAAGACGTTGTCTGAAGCAGAGGAATTAAGTGATGTATATTCAGTTAAAAGTGCTTCGCGAGAGGTTTCAGGAACTCTTTGGAATGAAGAGACAATTGAATATGCAGGAGATAAACATGAAAGGTTAATGATCCCCACATTAAGAATACTAAACTATATAATGCTTGATAAATGGGACGATGCTCTTGTTGAAGTTAGAAGATTATTAAATCTCACTGAAAAAATTTATGGAAATCAAAATAATTTAGAAAATGGTTTTGCTGTATATCTTTCAGCAATTGTCTGGGAGACATTAAATCAGATAAACGATGCCCTTATTTCTTATGGTCAGCTAAATTCTAAAAACAAAGAACTTCCATATTATGGTTATGATCTTAAATTGATGCGTTCTAAGCTGGGCTTAAAGGGGGCTTTGCCGCCTAAATCTTCACTAGCATGGACAGAATCAAAGGATTATCGAAAGCATGCAGGTCAGCTTTTAGTGATTGTTGAAACAGGTAAGCCTCCGGTTTTTGTCAGCAAAGAAGTTGTGTCAGGTGCTTATACAATTCATGTTCCTGTGGCATATGTTTATCCTCAAAATTTTGTTACAGCTAATATTTATGTTGATGGTGAAAATAAGGGAAAGGTATATCCATTTTATAATATAGCGAATGATATAGTAATTGCTGAAAAAGAGAGGCAAAAAAGAAGCATGATACGCAAGATGGTAAAGGTTCCGGTTCAGACAGGTCTTTATGTAACAAGCGAAGAACTAATGAGACAAAAAAATAAGGATGGAAGTGCAGATGTGGCAAGTCAGGCTGCTGGTGTTTTTGCTGCTCTTCTTGGGCTTAGTATGGCAGCTGCTGAAAAGGCAGATGAGAGAAGCTGGAGAAGCTTGCCTGCTACATTTCATCTTGGGCGTTTTTATCTTGAACCGGGAAGTCATGAGATTGAAATTGTTCCGCAAGGAGCGGGTGCTTCTGTTAAAAGAACTGTTAATGTTGAAAAAGGTGGTCCTCCAACTGTGCTGCTCTTAAATATTCCAGATGCTGTAACGACTATTAAGAAAGCTAATACAACAGCTGTTAAAAATGCGGATGCTTCTAAAACAGCACGTAAAGAAACTGATCCACATGAAATGGAGTTAATGGAAGAGATAGCCAAACATCCGCGCAATGGGAATTTAAGAATCGACTATGCTTATCTTAAAATGAAGCAAGGTGATTATAAGAGAGAATATGCACTTACAAGTGGAATGCGTGAAGGAGGAGATAAAGGTAGGGCTATTAAGGCGTTAATCATATCTAATACAGTATTGTCTAAATATGGAAAGGCAATGGAATGGATAGATCAAGCAGAGACCACATCTCTTAAAGATGAATTGCCTTTAGCAGAATACAGAAGTGCGATTTCTTATTTAACAGGGGGTGTTGCTCAAAAACCAAGTGTAACGATCTTGCAAAATCAGGATAATTTGATAGAGGCTTTGAATTATTATTTATTAGGTCTTGTTGAAGAAAAATCTGGTGATATGGAGATTGCATCATATAATTATATGATGGCTTATAAAAAAGGTCTTGTAGGATATATAGTTGAAAATAAATTGATATCAACATTTGAAAAAACCAGTGATGCATTTAAGAATACTAAAGAAGGAAAGGATGTTGCAGAAGAATTTTCAGAGATTTATCTTAAAACTCATAAGGAGGTAAAATAATATGGAATGGGTTTGTATTCATACTGCACAGGGCGATTCAGAGGCTATAGTCATAAAATCAGTTTTGGAATCCAATGGAATTCCATATAAAGAAAAACGTGAAAGTCTTGGAAGGCTATATGGTGTTGTAGTTGACGGGCTTGGAAAAATAGAGCTCTTTGTGTCTGAAGACCGAGCAGAAGAAGCCCTCGAAATCCTTGATAGTGCAATGCTCGATGTGTGATTACATTTTTGCTTTACTTCATCCTCTCCAGATCAATTGATCTTACAAACGGTAGTTTTGCTACACCTTGAAGATCCTGAAGTTTAACAAAACCATTTGCTATTGTTCCAGAAGACATTTGGATAATAAATCCTTTGCTTGTCATAAAATTAGCATCTCCATCGTCAAATGGCGCGTCAACTCTTGCAAAACATCTGTATTTTTCAGACATATCTCCGCTCTTTTTAGCAGCAAGCCAAGTTTGTTTTAAATAATCTCCGATTTTGTTCCATTCAGGTGTGTTTTCAAATGATGTTGAAGCTGTTGATGTGGAAACTGTTGTGTCTTGCGATATTGCTGTTAATGAAAATATTAATGCAGAACTTAATACCAGCATTGCCATGAAAAATATTTTTAATCTTCTCATAATTAACTCCTTTTTTTAAGAATGTTTAATGCAATTACTATTATTGCTATGATTGTAATAAAAATAATTAAAACACTTGGAGATATTATTTGAGGAATATATCTGTGTATTGTTCCGATTATAATTCCAGTAACTGTGCCAGATAAAAATCCGTTTATTGTGCCTATACCCAAGGATTCTCCAATATTGATAGATATCTCCTCTTTTGCAACCATGCCGCTTAAGAAAGAGCCAACTTTTAATTTTAGGGGTGATGCTCCAATTTTAATGAGTCGCTTAAAATTAAATACCAAAGCTTCTAAGAATCTCTCAACCAAATCCGTAACTTTGGGTGCGTTATCTGGATAGGTGTAACTGCTCACCCAAATTCTAGTAAAATTGGGTGTCATTCATCGCTACGCTACGAATCTCGCGGGTTTCACGGGATTGTTCACTTCGTTCAGGATGACAGCCTCAATTTTTGCAAACATAAGGTTATCAAGAACTTATGTGTGACACTAGAATTTGCTTGAGCAGTTACGGATAGGTATGGTTATTATAACACAACTTTTGACAACTTGCGCATTCTCAATAAATGTACCATGCTTTTTGCAAAACTCTTGATAAATGGAATATGCTACACTATGTTATAATAATATTTCTAATATTTTTTACAATTTATTTAGACAAATTTCTAGGATACTACACTAACGTAGTATTCAAATATTATATTACACAGATTAAGAAAGGTAAAATATGAAAAACTTAAAAAAAATCATTGTTGTTTTCTTTCTTTTTTTTATGACAATTCCGGCTCTTTCTGAAGCAAGGCATAATGCCAGCGTTGTGTTTTTTAAACCCACAACCGACGGAGGTCGTTATATTACACTATACCAAACTGAAAATTTAAGAAAATTTCAGTACAATGTGGGATTAATGAATGATTATGCTTATAGACCGCTTGAATATGTGAACAACAATGGAAATAGGCTGCGTGGAATAGTTGATAATGTTATTTTGACCAATATATTTGGTGCAGTTGG
>CAZLRI010000275.1:0-3777 GCA_964561745.1 uncultured Pseudobdellovibrionaceae bacterium
GAGATTGAACCCATATGTAGCGGAACCCTGCTCGAAGAGTTTGATAATGATGGGGATCATATCAGCTTTGCCTTCAAAATATTTTGTTTATCTCTTAAAAAGCCTTGTCGATGGTAATTATTACATCGGTCAAACAGACAATATAGAAAAACGTCTTAAGGAACACAACGATGGTAAAGTCAAATCAACTAAATCAAGAAGGCCACTTGAGTTAATAGGTTACGAAGAATATAAAACGAGAAACGAAGCTCGTTGGAATGAATATCAATATAAACATCATTCGGACAAAAAGAAAAAGTTTATTGAAAAATTACTAACAAAAATATGAAGCGTATTTTTATAAAACACTATGTGACCGAAAAACAATCTGTTTTTAAACTGTTAGTAAATGCTATTTTAAAAAAAAGACTAATGTTGTTAGCTTTGATTTTTATCATCATTGCTTTACCAATCGTTTATCTAACTTTAAAATACCAGTCGCCAACTCAGGCTGCGTGGTATGATGATACGTTTGCTTATCGGCAGAGAGTGGATATAACAAATACCGGAACCACACAAACAGATTTTCAAGTTGCCATTACGTTAAACACTTCAGCCCTTATCGCTGCTGGCAAAATGCAGTCAGACTGCGACGATATCCGCATAACAGACGTGAATGGAAAAGTTCTGGCGCATTGGATTGAAGAAAATAATCCTGGTTGCAACCAAACTACAACAAAAATCTGGACTAAAGTACCTGCTATTTCAACAACAGGAACAACTGTTTTTCTGTATTATGGAAACGGCTCTGTTTCAAATGTTGAAAACCCAACACAGGTTTTTGTCTTTTATGATAACTTTTCGAGTGATCTTTCTCGTTGGTCTATTCCTGCTGGTTGTACTAGTGTAATTAGCTTAGGCGTTTTACAAATTTCAGCCAGCACAGGTTGCGACTCAACGCCAATGTTTGTCACAAGTCTCACTCAATCTGATGTCTCTGGATATGCAATGGATTTTAGAGGTAAATTTTCCTCAGGAGGAAGTGGAAGATTACAAACCTATCAAAGATACCGCTCAACCAATAGTCACATGGCCCGTTTTTGGATTACTGGAACAGTCACTTATTACCAAGAAGCTAATCCAGGCTTTGGAACTAATACTAACGTTGGCAATAGTAATATGGCAGCCGATACCTGGTATAACTTATCAGCAAAGGTTGTTGGAACAAACAACACCTGGACCGTTAACGGAACTACCATTGGTTCAAATGTTACTACCGCTGCCACTCTTACAACCCAAACAGATTTAACTATAGGATTGGGACAATATCAAACAATTGTTCAATACGACAATGTTCGTGTCCGTAAATCAACTGCCACAGAGCCCACAGTCGGCTCCCCAACCAACGAAGAAAAATCCCAAGGCCCAATAGCATATTGGAAGTTTGATGAGGGACAAGGAATTACCACGAATAATTCAGGAAATGGTGGATCCACGCTAAATGGCACAATTACCAACGCTACTTGGCAAACGGAGGATCAGTGTATAAATGGAAAATGTCTTTATTTTAACGGGAGCAGCGGCTATGTCCAAGTTCCAATTTCTACCCCATTAAAACCAACTACCGCATTAACAATTTCTTTCTGGATGAAAATGACTGCAACACAAGCAGGATGGCAAACAATTATTGGCAATAGCCCATATAGTAGTGGTTACTTAGTTTTTATGGAAACAGGTGGAGCATATTTACGTTATCTTGTTAATATAAATTCCACTGAGTATAGATTAAATTCTACTTTTACTCCTGCGTTAAATACATGGTATCACGTAACTTATGTTGTTGATCCGGCAAACATAACAATGACATCATATATTAATGGAAAATATGACACTTCTACCGGTATCCCTAATGGAACTATTACTCACAATAATAACCCGCTGTCATTTGCACAAGGTGGTGCTAATTATTTTAAAGGATATATGGACGAACCCAAAATCTACCCCTACGCCCGGACTGCCGCTCAAATTAAATCCGATTATAATTCCCAAGGAACGGTTAAAGATTCATCCGTGCAAATCGGCTCAAAAAATCCGCGTGAATCTTTCTCTCATGGATTGGTTGGGTATTGGAAATTAGAAGAGACTGTTAGTCCGGCAATTGATTCATCAGGTAATGGAAATAGTGGTGTTTGGAATGGTTCTCCTTCTTCAATTTCCGGAAAATTTGGTTTTGGAATCAGCCTAAACGGTACTTCTGGCTACATCAATGCTGGTACTTCATCCACACTTGGTTCAACAAGTATTACAGTAGCTACTTGGTTTAAACAAAGCGGGGCTATTCCTGACACTTATTATGGCTGTTTAGTTTCGAGAAATGATGGCAACGGATATCATGACAATTACAATCTGTATATAGATAAAACCACTAATATTCTTAGCTCTAGAGTTGGTTTTGGCGGAACCACGCTCAAAACGGTCACCGGAACAACTAATGTAAATGATGGAGCCTGGCACCATGCCGTCACCACCATTTCCTTTGACGGTACTAATACATTAATCACATTATATCTTGACGGAAAAATAGAAGGACAAGATACTCAAGTTGGAACTCCATATACAAGTGGCCTCACTACATATTTGAGTCGTTTTTCATCTCAATACTTCCCAGGCACCATGGACGATATCCGCATCTACAACCGTGCCCTCTCCCCCAAAGAAGTCCGGGATTTATATGCCTGGGCACCAGGACCAATTGCCTACTATGATCTCAACGAGGGCACAGGAACAACCCTAAACGATAAAAGTGGTAATGGCTATAACAGCACTGGTTTTACCGGTTCACCGACGTGGTCACAAGGAAAGTTTGGCAAAGCGTTGTATTTTAACGGTTCAAGCGCAGTGAGTCTACCTGCTACAATATTTGCCAAAAAACCAAAACAAATTACTTTTGAACTTTGGCTTAAAGGAGAAGGTCAACCTACAAGCAGTTCTATTTTTCAAGCTGGTCCAAGTCAAAAAATTAATGTTCACGCGCCTTGGAATAACAGCAATATATATTGGGATTATGGCGAAGCTTGTTGCAACGGAAGAATTTCAAAAACCATGGATGCAGGCTATATGAACAGCAATTGGACTCATTTCGCTTTTACTGCCGATATGGACACAAACTTTATGCAAATATATGCAAACGGGACTTTATGGCATAGCGGAACCATAACGGCAAATACTATGACCAATGCGCCAACTAATTTTACTCTTGGAGCTTACGATACAACTCAGTTATATTATCGAGGCTGGCTTGATGATTTTAAGGTTTATGATTATGTACGTACTTCAAAACAAATCGTCGAGGACATGAATGCCGGTCATCCGGCTGGAGGCTCACCAGTTGGAAGCCAGGTTGGATATTGGAAGTTTGATGAGGGGTACGGAATCAACGCAAACGATTCCTCTTCCCAAAATAATACTCTTTCAATCACTAACGCCACTTGGCAAAACGCAGGGAAATTCGGAAAGGCATTAAATTTTGACGGCACAGGAGATTTTGCCACAAAAACAGATACTAATAATGCCCACGATTTAACTACTGGCGCCATTACTTTTTGGGCTAAGTTAAATGATAATTATCGATCCATTGCTGTCACTAAGGGTGATACTGAATCAAATCCCGTCACCAATTACTATGTTGGCACGGGCTCAGCAAGTAAATGGCTTTGTGGAATTGGTAATGGAACAACACAGCAAGACCTCATTGATACCAACACAGCTGCCACAAATGTATGGACCTATGTTGCTTGT
>CAZLRI010000276.1:0-3759 GCA_964561745.1 uncultured Pseudobdellovibrionaceae bacterium
TTTGTCGAGTGGTAAAACGGCCCTAATAATGGAAATATTTATTTGTGAACAGCCCAAAGCATGTTCCAAGATATGGCGCTGGCCCGCCAGGTCACCACGTTTGCCTGCCTCTGCCCATATTAACGCGAAGTGGTTGCAACCTGAAGCCTTGGTGGGAATTGAATCTCCATTCCCTTTAAGGAAGAGTAGCGCCCTCACGTTCCACTGCCGGGCTTCCAAAAGACGGTCGCCATCCAAGAATAGCACGGCAGCCAGCACAACTATCCAGATAATCCACCCCTGCGAGACCTTCATGGCTTGATCTCCGGCTGGATGGCAACCAAGTAATGGGTGTTGAAGATCTTCAGGTTTTCCAGGAACAGCGCCAGCATCCAGGAGACCGGAACGACACGCCTGGCAATGGGCGGTGCAAGGGTGATCTTGTGAAAGTTAAAGGAACAATTGGGAAACAGTTGTTTGATTTCTTTAGGACGGATGCCGCGCGTTTGCGGATTGGTGGGGTTGAGCCAGAAGTCGTACCAGAGGATCATGCCGTTGTCATTCACTACCCGAAGCATTTCAGATGCAATCTTTTGTTTCATCTCCTGATCCAGTATGGAAGTAAAGACGGTATGCTGGCATACCAAATCAAACACATCATCAGGCCAGGGAAGTTCGGTTGCTGAACCACAACGAATATCCAAATTAGAGTTAAGGGTCAAGGCATATTCCACAGGCTCGGGGCGTAATTCAATGCCCGCAAGATTTTCAGGTTTGGCACCCCATTGTAGAAACTCGCGTAACATCCGTCCATCGCCACAACCAACATCCAGGATACGCACTTTTTCAATATTGTGTATTCCCCTTTGTTTAAGTAAAGAAAGTGTATCCCAATATCGTCGTTGTAGTCGAAAAAAATGAGCAGAGTCTCTATATGCAAAAAAGTGCTGCTCTTGCTGTAGCTGTTCGTCCATCTTCTTATAGGCATCAATGATGCGATCGTGCTCGCTTTTCCGGCTCATTGTTCGATTCCTTTTTGAATGAGGAGTTCCCGATAGATATCCGACAGCATGGTTGCAATCTTTTTTAAGTCAAATTTTTCCAAAGCATGATTTCGCGATACCACGCCAAATTGATGTCGAACTTCAGGATGGGTTATCAATTCAATAATTGCCTGTTCAAATGCTCTCGAATCATTAGTGGGAATCAAAAAACCATTACTGCCATCAATAACTACATCACGACAGCCAGGCATATCCGTGGCAATCAATGGGAGACCCATTGCAGCCGCCTCCATAAGAACACGAGGAATGCCCTCCCGTCCTGAAGGCAGTACAAAAATATCAGTGATCGCCAATATCTGCTCTATGTCTTTCCGTTCGCCAAGCCAAGTAACGAAGCGGGATATCTTTTGAATATCTTCTGAGCCAAGTGCATCCAGACTCTCGTTGTCTTGTGGACCTACCAATAAAAAAAGAACATGAGGGTATTGATTAGATAACTGCTGTGCAAATTCAGCAAAGGCAAATACCCCCTTGGAACGAACCAATCGCGCTATCATGGTGATAACAAGTTGTCCTGGGATGATATTCAACTCGGTTCTTATACGTTCCAGGTCTTCAGGCTTAATATTTTCAGCAGAAAAACGGTCAAGAGATATACCTGATCCAGGAATTACTCTTACCTTTTGAGTTGATACAATCTTCCGGGAAATAAAATAATTGGCGTCATCTGAATTATAAAAAATGGTGTATCTGGAAACCTGGCAAGCTAAACGTTGCAAAGTTTCATAGATAAGTCGAAAGACTGACGCTTTATTTTCATCTGCCATGTAAAGTGAGCCAAGTCCCGTAATGGTTCCCACTATCACCGGCACACCAGATAATCGGGCAGCTAGGCGAGCCAACACATTAGGTTTTGTATCATAAGCATGCACGATTTGTGGTCGAGTTTTTTTAAGAATACGGATTAGTGAATAAATTGAAATCAAATCCTTGAAAGGATTAAACCTTCGATAAAGGGGATAATAATAAAACTTAATTCCGGCTTCAGAAAATACACATTCCAGTTTCTTGTTAGAACCGACAGCAAATAACTCAAAATCGCTCTTGAGTAATTTCATTAATTCGATTCGCGCATCAACGTCCGGCCCGCCAATGATAGCTATTTTGAATTTATTCATCGTTTTTGGCGGCGGAACGGGGCTTATCACGAAAAGCAGATTGCGATAGAGACTTTAAACTTTGAAAGAATTTGTCCATCTCGTCAATTTCAGCATTAAGGCTAAATTTTTCTTCAAGTCTTTTTCGTCCAGCATAACCAAAACGCTCCCGCATCTCAGGGTCATCCATTAATTTTCCTATTGCATAAGCTAATTCCTGAGCATTCTTCGATGGCACCAGGAAACCTGTACCATCATTTAAAATAACTTCAGAAATCCCACCCACATTCGTAGCTACTACTGGAAGCGATTTTGCCATGGCCTCCAGGATAACATTAGGCAAACCCTCCCAAAGCGAAGGCAACACAAATATATCCGAGGCGTCTAGAATCACGGCCACATCACTCCGCGCCCCTAGAAGTCTTATTGTATTATCCAATCCAGAAGAGTGGATTTGCGATACGATTTGTTTTTCCGTTTGCGATTCAAATATACATCCTCCTACAAAAAGAACCAAAAAATCGGGATGCTTTTTCTTCAAGATCTCGCATGCATTTATTAAATATTGATGGCCTTTTAGTGGTTTAAGGTTAGCGACGCAGGTAATTACAACTGTATTGATTGGAATATTCAAGCTTTCGCGAGCAACACGCTTAGAGTTTTTCCGCCACGTCAACGGATCAATACCATTATAGATTGTAAATAACTTTGACGCTGGAATTCCAAGTTTTGCAAGTTGTAAACATCCGGCTTGCGTGTTTGCTATATAGGCAATTACCAGGGGGGAAGTTATTCTTTCAAATAGGTCAATTAAGCAGTTCCGTTTTATCGTAACGCTTCTATGAGAACCAATTACCTTTGAATTTCCTGCAAAGAGATTTATTAATCGCGACAAAAAACTTATCCGCAAGCCAAAAGGATAAATGAAATCATGGGATGAAGATTTAAGGATTTTATAAAGGTTCTTTGAAACTTCCCACCAGTTATTGCCACGGAAGTTTAGGTGATAAGTATTGATTTTTGAGTTGACAAATTCTTGGGTTAGCGACCCTGGCTCGGACAAAAAACAAACGTCATATTTTATATTTGTAGAGTTCGAGTTTGTAACAACCCGCAATAAATTAGTCTCGGTTCCTCCAATCATATCTTCACTTAGTATGATCAATACCTCAATTTTCATTTCTTCCACCGCCTATCATTTTAATGATTTCAGCATACCCATCTGCCATCCGATTCCATGAAAAATGATCAGCAATAAAGCCTGGCGCTTCTTCTGTCATTTGGCGGCGTAAGACCGGTGAATTTACCAACAGATTCATGGCATCGGCTAACGCATCCGGGTCTGGTGGGACGACCAGCGCGGTTCTGCCCGGTAAAACTGCTTCCGCACAACCAGTTGTATCAACAATTATTGAGGGCATGCCTGCCGACTGAGATTCGAGGATAGCTCTGGGCAGGCTATCTGGGCTATTTGCGTTAGAACTGTAAACAAAGATCGCATTGTTCGGGTCAAAGAATTCAAAAACATTAACATTGGTGAAGAAGTCAATGCTGATATTAGGGAACCGTTCAGCAACCAACAATTTAAAATTATTAAAATTATCCCAACCCATATTGCT
>CAZLRI010000277.1:0-3756 GCA_964561745.1 uncultured Pseudobdellovibrionaceae bacterium
ATGACCTCCTCAACTTCAAATCTCCTGGCGAGTTTTTTAATCTGACCAGTTACAGATTAGCAATTGTCCTTTTACTAACTACTTTTCCTTCTCTATAAGATTCTCTTAGAAGAATTGCGGGTGGAGAAGAACGATTTGGGATGGACTCTATGTACTGTGAATTTTAAAATTCGCTGAGTTCAAACAGAAATGCATTACCAGAAAGATTGAGATCAAAATCAGATGGCGCGCCAACAAGCACATGTAAATCACTATTAGCAACTGAATATCCAAACTGACCAACATTCTGATAATCTAATGGCGGATATATCTTTAATGATTCGCTCCACACTCCTTCTGAATTGCGGTGAAACACATATGCTGACCCTCTCCTACCTCCTGCGCCATTCACCATTGGAGCACCAACTGTCATCATATTATTATTAACAGATATTGACGAACCAAAGAGAGCCAACTCCTCGCCATCCATAGCAACTATCTTTTGAATAAGAATCCATTCTTCTGATAAATTACGCGCATAAACATATGCTGCACCGGTTCTTATCCCTGAATTCATTGCACCACTTGCGCCAACATATATAGAATCTCCATCTGTAAACACTGAGGTCCCAAAATTATATTCAGATGCAACATCATCTGCACTTAATTTTGCAGTCTCAACTAAAGGCCAACTCCCATCAGGATTTCTAACATACACATACGCAGCACCTGCATTCTCGCCTTTCATACTAGCTGATGGCGCGCCAACAACAGCAATGTTGTCATGAATAGCAACAGAAGAACCAAACAAAGCTCCGGATGAACCATCTGAAGCGTTTAGAATAAACTCATCTGCGTCAGTCCATGTGTTAGTAAGTCTTTTAATATATATATAGGTTTCGCCTGTTTCTGAATTTGCAAAAGGAGCTCCTATAATAATCGTTTTTTTGTCAATATCAACTGACTCTCCAAACCCTTCAAAACTTGCAAATACAGATGGGAAAAGCTCTGCTGCCAATAATAAATTCCCCCATCCTTCATCAGGGCTTTTTTCATAAATATATACCACCCCCGCATCAACAGCAGGCATATCATTTCCCGGCGATCCAACCACAATCGTATTTTCATATGCTGCAACAGATGTTCCAAACAGATCCTTATTGGTAGAAGCAGGGTTTAATTTGTTGGCTTTGAAACAAGTGGTCATAAATTTGTCACATTCATAAACATATACAACACCGGTCTTTTCTCCAAGATCGTCATCATAAGGGATTCCAAGAATCAAAGCGCTGCCTGAAATATCTACCGAATACCCAAACCTGTCTAAAAAATTATTTTCAGTATCCGGAGCTAACCCTGATTTGAATGTTGCTACCAAAGAACTGTTATATGAATTAACAAAATGAGATGTTGCAGCAGCAAGTTCCTTAATAACATCTTCTGGTAGCAAAATATTATTAACCAAACCTGAATTATCTATTATTCCGTCAGCATAATCTCTGGCAATATCAGCGATCAGGTCCATAAGAAATTTAGGATCAATGTTATTTTCAAATAATAATCTACTTAAAGCTGCAAGAACCAGCCCGTATCTAACATCATCCTGCGAATCATCTAATACTGCATCTGGATCAGTTACATCTGCTGCAGCAGTTCCCACAATATCTATTCCATCCAAACCAAACAATGCTGCCACTTCTTGATGAACCATGGAAATAATATCTGACATGTTTTGATCATGAGATGACCCAAGAAGCGATAGAATTCTTGATGTGGCAATTGCTGTTAACGGAGCAATGCTTATTGCTTCGTAATCTAAAGGATCAGCCATAAGAACAACAAGGCTGTCTTCAGGAGAGTTGTTAATCAAAGTTCGCGTTGCTTCATCAATATATGATCCACCATAAGCGACAACTGCAACAGGACCTGAAAATTCACCGTCAATTATAAATCTACCAGCTTCGTCTGTAACTCCCTCTCCCAATATTTCACCTAAAGTTCCATCTTCATTTAATCTATACACAACAACTCTGGCATTACTTAATGGACCTTTGGTAGCTGTGCCAGCAATCTCTGTTGTTGGATTCCCAACTTCAGTGATATTGGAAGATTCATCTGGTTGTATTCCGGTTAGTCCAGATGAACCGCATCCAACAGCAATAACACATAAAATCAGGCTAAAAAGATAAAAAGTTTTTCTCATAAAGTTATTTCCATTTAATTATCAAATTATCACATTTAGACAGTTTCATATATATTATCGTACCTGCAATAAAAAAGTTGCGTGAAATAATAGGGGACGTTACCCCCCTTGGCAACCTATTGATATTACAGCTAAATAACAGGCGTTTTTATTTTTTCAAATGATGATAGAATAAATGAAAATTTTAAAATGCCTTTTTTTCTTTAATGATATCAATTTGTTAGTTAGGGGGGTAACGTCCCCTATTAACTTGACTAAACATGTTTTATTAACTACCCCAGATTGCATGCGTATTCCAATATTCTGTTCATTGATCCCCACAGAACTTTTAATAAGGCTTGGCCATGAGCCAGTCTTTGTTGAAGCCTCTGATATAATTTCATGCCAACAAAGGGAATATGCCTGCGTATTCCATGAAAACATATGCACTTATGCAAAATCATTATTTGATTTTCTGACAGAAAAGGAATCAGAGTTTGATTTAATAATAATACCAACATCATGTGATGCGCTAAAAAAGCTCTACAACGCCCTTGCAGCTAAAATTGACAATGCAAAACTCTATTCCCTTTATGTGCCTCAGAATAAAGGAAAACTTGCATCTAATATCTTAGAAAAAAGTTTTAATAAACTCGCAGACCGGCTTATTGCTGGAGACAATTATTCTAAATCTTTAAAACCTGCCGCATCTCCACGCAACCATGTAAACTTTAGTTTAAATCCAAGGATAGGAATTGTCGGCGCCAACACTCCAATGCAGACAATCAATACATGTCTTGAAAAATTCAACTTTGAACCAATTTACCTTAATCATTGCTTGATCAAATCATATTCAGACAATAACCAACTGGACATCCTTAAAGACAATGATCTACATGATTACACTGCATCATTTCTTGAAAAAAACACCTGTCCAAGAACAAATGACGATAAATACAAGATTGAAATTATCAACAGAATAAAGGAAGATAACATATGCGGGTTAATTGTTAATGTTCCTAAATTTTGCGATTTTCATCCATTTGAATTCAGACACTATAAGAATGAACTGGGAGATTCATTTCCAATTCTTCTAATAGAACATGAACTAAACACAACCTCTGAAGGGCAACTTATGACCAGAATAGAAGCTTTTTTAGAAAAAATAGCAAAAACTACTTTTACGAAATCGCGCGCCACAGCAAACAATAAATATTATGTTGGAATAGACAGCGGCTCTCACTCAACAAAGCTTGTATGTCTTAACAGCAGCAGTAAAATAGTAGCTAAACTTATTACTGAAACCGGCACTTCAGTAAAAGACAGCTCAGATAAACTGATCAATGAACTGTCCGGCAAATTCGGAATACAAAAAAAGGATATTTCAAAAATTGTGGCTACAGGTTATGGTAGGAGCAAAATTCAACACGCAAAACAATCTACAACTGAGATCACATGCCATGCGCTTGGCGCAAACCACACGCTTGGTAAAGCAGCAACAATAATAGATATTGGCGGACAAGACAGCAAAGCAATCTGCATAGATGAAAAAGGTTCTGTAAAACGATTTGTCATGAACGACAAATGTGCTGCAG
>CAZLRI010000278.1:0-3734 GCA_964561745.1 uncultured Pseudobdellovibrionaceae bacterium
GCACGTTTCAGCGGTTGAAACCGCATCTGATGAACGTGAGAAAAGAACGAAATTGTGAATCACCTACCAAACTGTCTAAAAGCATCGGCGGTTTCAATCCGCTGGAAACGATTGTTAGACGTAAATTTTTACCTATTTAACTAATTAAATATAAAATACATTCCTGTAAATATCAAGCAAATATATTACTATTTTTTTCTGCACAGATTGGCTCAAAAAAAACCTTGACAAATAGAAAAAATAGTTATATTTTGGAACAAAATACTAATTTGGTCGGTATATACAATATGAAAAATAAAGGAAGAGAAAAATGTTAAATTCAGAAAAAGATGTTAGAGAAATTATTATCGAAGCAGCCAGGGGTATTTTCGCTCGATTTGGGTTTAGAAAGACAACAATGGATGAAATTGCCCAACTAGCTCACAAAGCAAAAAGTTCTATATACCACTATTTCAAAAGTAAGGAGGAAGTTTTTCAGGCGATAGTAGAAAAAGAAAGCCAATTACTAAAAACAGAAATAATAAAAGCTATGAGCCAGGAAGATACTCCCCAGAAAAAACTTCGTGCTTATGTTATAACAAGAATGCATACTCTACAGCGATTAGCGAATTTCTACAACGCACTCAAAGATGAATATTTAGAACATTATGGTTTCATTGAAAAGTTAAGGGAAAAGCACGACAAAGAAGAAACTAAAATAATAAAAGAAATCTTGAATGAAGGAATTGAGAGAGGAGTTTATGACATTAATGACTTAGAAGTTACAGCATTTGCTATTATCGCTGCTTTAAAGGGTCTGGAATATGCTTTGATTAAAGAAAACGACGTTCCCAAAATCGAAAAAAATATTGATGGTTTATTTAGAATTTTTTTTAATGGAATAGTTAAAAGATAAATTTTTTTTGCTTATGAATCGAACAAAAAAACCAAATTGGTCTATGATTGCAAAGGAGACTATAAAATGAAAAAATTTTCAGAGTTGGTAATCAAATACCGCAAGATACTTATTTTTATTACCATACTTATCACTCTTGCTTTGGGATATTTTATTAAAGATTTAAAAATCAATGCGGATATAACAAGCTATCTTCCTAAAAGTGACCCAGTGGTTAAGTTATTTGATTATATAGGCGAGCAATATGGCGGCAACCTTTTAGCAATGGTTGCTCTTCAAACGGATGATATTTTCAATAAAGAGACAATTGAAAGGATTAATCATTTAACTCAGGAATTTAAAAAAGTTGAAGATGTCTCCTATGTAACGAGCCTGGCAAATGTTCTTGATATTAGAACAGATGCAGAAGGAACATTACAGATAAGCCGACTTATTGATGAATATAGCCTACCCAAAACACTCCAGGATATTCAGAAACTTAAAAGTTATACTCTTTCTAAAGATATGTATCGTGGCCGTCTGGTTTCGGATGATGCAAAAGCAACACTTATTATCTGTCGCCTCAGGGAAGGGACTGAGGAGATGAAAACTGCCAGTCAATTGAAAGAAATCGTTTTAAAGTCAGGTGTAAAAGAAGAAGTGTTTTATGGTGGATTTCCCTTTCAGATAATGGATGTCAGCAATATTATCCGAAATGAATTGAAATTTTTAGTCCCCCTTATACTCCTTTTTATCTGTATCTCACTATTTCTTACTTTTCGTTCCTTAAGAGGAGTTATTCTTCCCATACTTTCTGTTTCAATGAGTACAATCTGGACACTTGGGATAATGAGTATCCTGACGGTTCCTCTTACAGCTATTTCAGACATCATTCCAGTAATTCTTATTGCTATTGGAAGTGCTTATAGCATACATGTAATCAGTAAATTTAATGAGGATGTAGTGACAGATAAAGATAGAATCAGGCAATCGCAAGATGCACTAAGTGAAATTGGAATTCCAGTATTGCTTGCGGCAATTACTACAATAGCAGGATTTATCGCTTTTATCTTTGGTTCCTATCTGACTATGATCCGTGAATTCGGGATTTTTTCAAGCGTGGGCATTCTCTTTGCCTTGATTGTTTCTGTTACCTTTGTTCCCTCTGTATTATCATTACTGCCTGCTAAGCACAGCGCTTCATCAGTTGATATTGAAAAAAAGAATGCTTTTGCTCGTTTTATGGATAAGATTGGCGAGTGGATTTTGAAGAATGAAAAACCTATTATCATAGGTGGGATTTTTGTTATTGGTGTATGCATATTAGGTATACCAAAAATAGAACGGAAAGTTGATATGTTAGACTATTTTAAACGAGGAACTCCTATTCGGATGACTGAAGAGATGATGGAAAATAAGTTCGGGGGTTCTATTCCTATCCAAATTCTGGTTAAAGGCGACATTCAGGAACCTGCGGTTTTGAAAGAGATGAAGAAAATGGAAGATTTTTTAGAATCACAAAACGATGTTCATAATCCTCAATCAGTAGCAGAGTTGATTGAAGAAATGAATGATGTAATGGGCGAAAGGAAAGTGATTCCTGAAAGTAAAGATAAAGTTGCTAATCTCTGGTTTCTTTTAGAAGGTGAAGAGATTATGAGCCAATTGGTTAATCCAGATAAGACCGAAGCAGTAATTCAGGCAACTATTGTAAATGTAAATACGGCACGAATAAGGAGATTGGTTGAGAATATTGAGGAGTATATTAAAGAGGTAAATAATTCTAATGTTATTTTTGCTCAAACAGGGATGCCATCCATCTATCAGAATTTAGATGACAGTATTGTCCGCAGTCAAATCCTGAGTTTAATTATTGCCATTGTTCTGGTATTTATCTGCCTCGTTTTTTTAATGCGCTCTTTTATTGGCGGGTTGATAGGTCTTGCACCAATAGGTTTTGCGCTTTTAATTATCTTTGGTTTTATGGGTTTTACTGGTATTCCATTGGATATCGCCACTGTGCTTGTGGGAAGTATCTCTATTGGTATTGGAATAGATTATTCAATCCATTTTGTCAGTCGTTTTCGGAAAGAATTCAAAAAAACCTCATCTGAACTTGAAGCATTGGATAAAACATTAGAAACAACTGGCAAGGCAATTTTAATAAATGTAATAACTGTGACGATGGGATTTTTAGTGCTCACTTTAGCCAATTTGGTTCCTTTACAGCGATTTGGTATCTTAGTTGCCATCACTATGATTGGTTCAGGAATAGGTGCTATTACATTATTGCCAGCGATAATCCTTTTAACAAAATCTGGTTTTATTGGTGATTTTAGCAGGTTTATAAATGGAGCAAAGAATCGTCTGATAAACAAACCGAAAGGGGGTGGTGGTAAATGAAAAATTTAAAGCAATGGCAAATGGTATTGCCAAAAAATCAAAGAAAGGAGGAAAATAAAATGAAAATTATAATGTTTAAACAAACAAAACAAAATGAGGAAAACAAAATGAAAAAGTATATTTTATCGAGTATGCTGATATTAAGCATGATAATATTTGTCTCTTGCCTCTGGGCACAAGAAAAAGAACTTTCTGCTTCACAGATTCTCGAAAAAGTTGATAATGTTGTCAATGCGCCCAAGGACCAGGATTTGAAAATGAAACTTATTCTGATTGATAAATCAGGTAAAGAAGAAGTGCGTGAGATGAGTATGCTTCAGAAAGGCGGTGATAAAAGAATGGTGAAGTTTCTATCACCAGCTTCTCAGAAGGGCATATCTTTTCTTTCCCTTCCAGACGATATTATGTATCTTTATTTGCCCGCTTTCAAGAAAGTAAGACGAATTGCTTCCCATGT
>CAZLRI010000279.1:0-3644 GCA_964561745.1 uncultured Pseudobdellovibrionaceae bacterium
CCACTCAATTTAAGAAAGAGCCTTAATCCAGAAGATACTGAACATCCGAGACTTCCAAATCTTGTTACCGGTGGATTTTTTATTCCAACAGATGGAAGTGTAGAAATATATCCTTCACCAGCAATTACTTTTATTAGACGTTTAGCAGAGTATAGTGAGCTTCAAGTAGCTGTAAGCAGAAACCTACCTTATGTTGTAGCATGGAATAGAGATAATGGGGAAGACGAAGGACCTGAAACCTTTACCATTGTAGGTACGAATTTCCCTTTAGGTAATATTGATCTTGGATCAGCTGATGAAGATTCTCAACTAGCTATTGCTATTCAAAGAAGTGGAGATAATGCTATTGCAGTTTGGATGCATGGTAGAGCGTTATATGCTAAAGGTAGAACAGATAGAAGATGGGCTGCTGGTGATCCTACATCTATCTCAGGAACAGGAACGCCTCCTTCAAAACCTAAAGTTACTATAGCTGCTGGCAAAGCTATAGTAGTATGGATCAAGGGTGGCAATGAAATATGGTATAGTTATTTTGGAAGTGACGCAGGTGCTGATCCAGTTTGGCACACAGCTACAAAACTATATCCTCTTTCTGCTGATGGTTCTGCTAATATCTCCGATCTCCAGCTTGTTTCATGTGGTCCGGAATCAACATTGCCTTGTAAACAAGGAGTGATCTCATGGGTTCAAGATGATTGGATTATGGTTGCTAACTATGCAACATTAGGATCTCCTGCGCATGTTAACTCAGTTCAGGGAGATATATATTCTCCAAAACTTGTTATGAATAATGCTGGCACTGCATATATGGTTTGGGTGCAGGATAATAAAGTCATGGCAAGACGTTTTGGTGGTGTAGGAACTGTTTCTGAACTGCCAATAGTTCTTTCAACAGTTGATATTGATCGAACAACAACCGCAAAACCTGATATTGCTGTTAATGATGCTGGTTCTGCAATAATTTCATGGGCTCAAAATGGTTCAATTCAGACAGTGATGTTTAGATAATAAGATAATTTATTATCCCTCTTTTCCTCCCCCTTGTGGCTGTCCGCCTTTGGAGGAGGGAGGGACAGGGAGGGGGAAATAGCGTATCACCACCCCCCATCAGGGGCTGATCTTTACCCACATCTTTTAAAAACATCTCCCTCTTTGGCAAAGAGCAAAAGCTCCCTCCTTTGAAAAGGAGGGTTGGGGAGGTTTTTTAAAACCCCCTCAATCCCCCTTTTCAAAGGGGGAAGTTTATTTAATCCTTATACCAAATCCAAAAAATAATTGTAGTTTGTCATTACCCAACTTGATTGGGTCATCCAGTTTTTTTTCAAGAATTCCGGTCAATATAAAACACAATTATTTTTTGGAATTGGTATTATTTACGAAAGAACCTTATTTTTGTAGAATCTTTAAGAAGATGGCTAAATATACCCCGTCGGCATATAGACAAAAGGGATAGTCGTTAGTCTTTGTCATTTTTTTACACACGATTTTGCTGCTTCTGTGACAAGTATCATTGCAAGAATGAATAAGGCAGCGCCAAAAGCAGCAAGCAGGTAGTTCTTTGAAGTAAAGTTTTGCCAGAAGATTATAGCCAAAGCTGAAAGTGTAATTATAAACATCACTAACATTGGAATCATTATCATCTTAGATTTTCTGCCCTTTTGCCTTAACCACAAAGAGACTGCCAAAAGGGCAAGCGCAGCGAGCAGCTGATTAGCTGCCCCGAATATCGGCCATATTTCTTTCCAGTGACCTGAATATGCAAGTATTGAAGCAGTTGCAACTGTAACGGTTGTGCCAACAAATCTGTTTTTGTTTAAAATAGAGGGGGCATGACCTTCTTTTGGTGCAAAAAATTCCTGAAATGCAAATCTAGCAAGACGTGTTGCTGTATCCAGAGTTGTCAGAACAAAAGCAGATACTGCAAGTGCGGCGAATTTTGTTCCATGTTCGGCATCAATCCCGAACTTTGTAAGAAGAAATCCTACCCCATTTGAAAAAACAGCAACAGGGCCCCCATTTGACATGATGTTTGAATAATCAGCCTTTGAAATATACATAACAGTTATAATTGCCAGAATAGAGAGAAGTGATTCCACAAGCATTGCGCCATATCCGATCTTTCTTGCATCAGATTCATAGTTCAGTTGTTTTGATGTTGTCCCTGATGCAACCACAGAATGAAATCCAGATATTGCACCGCAAGCAACAGTTACAAAGAGTATTGGAAAGATAGGTCCAAGAGAAGGGGCGCTCCATCCTGTAAACATAGGAAATTCAACTTGTGGGTGAGCTATGAATGCTCCGACAATTGCGCATGCAAGGAGCGCATATCTTTCTTGTTATAAAACAGAAAATTAAACTTTGTGTAATCTTTTGTCCATAACTACTTCCCTTTTAGAAAAAAGGGGGTTAAGGGGGATTAGAAAACACGCAACTTTTTTTGCTTTTAACTGACAACCTATTAAATTTAATAAGCCCAATATGCAAAAGGTTTTGTTTCTGCAACTTTGTGGTACGCCTATATCTCCAGATGATGGAAGAGAAAATATCCCCTATGCTGCAGGTTGCCTTGTTGCTTATCTTAAAAAAAATGGTTTTGATAAAAAGCAGCGGTTTATAATTGTCAATTTCATGCTTTCCGCCTGATGGCGATAGAGTGGCGGAACAAAATTGGGGTCATCAATGTTTTTAAGAAAGTCTTTGACCTTATTCTTTTGACCATTGGGCAGGAATGCATTATATCCGTCACGGCACCAGTCGGCAAAATTCTTTTCGTGTTCCTTAAATGCGTATTTCATACTTGTTCTTTTCCGTTCATTTCAATCTTATCTTTTATTAGGTCTTTTAAATATCCTTCGTTGGTAATTTTATCGATAATTCTCATTAGTATTGACATCCTAAACAATTGTGAATGCAAATATAATTTGCCGTTTTCCTCATCTGTCTTTATGCTCCCCGACTTTTTTAATTCTGGCAGATATTGGTATATGTTTTTAACATTGCTGTATTGAGAAACTTCCTTGGGTGTTAGCGACTGCCATGCAATGGCTAATACATCCAATATTCGTTCTTTAGCACTGGTCTTCCCGTGAAAATCATACATCTCTGCGAAGTCTTTCCTCTGGAGTTCCGTTGCAGTCCGGTTTATTGCTTTATCCCAGTCGGTATTATCAATATAACCATCGTTATCTACCTCAAGTAGATTATGTCCTAATAATTGAATTGAATGAGGATAACCGCCTGTAGCAAGTATTTTTTGATCGAGAGAGGTTTCATCCCATCTCAGCTGGGCTTCTTTGAAACCTTTTACCATCACCTCTTTTGCTTCATAAGGCGTCATTACACCAAGCTGGACAGAGTCAAATTGACGGCGCGCAGAAGGATCACCATTAAAGAAATCGCTTAGTGCAATTTCGTAACCAATAAGTAAAAAGGCTATGTTTCCTAGGTTTTTTACATCCAATGTCGTAATAATCCCTCTAAAGAGTTGGGCGCATTGTTCAATGTCAGAAATATTCTGCATCTCATCAACAACAATCAAAACGCCGTCTTTTTTTCTGACTTCAGGTGAAGTCTTAATAGATTCTACAAGATTGGATAGGATAGAAATGAGTTGATCTCTGACAATTATTGCTTTTTCTTCA
>CAZLRI010000280.1:0-3639 GCA_964561745.1 uncultured Pseudobdellovibrionaceae bacterium
TCGGGTTACCCATTTGAAATGAGAAAGAACCCTAAAATATATAAAAAGTTTTACCTTCATTATGACAACGTGAATTAATCAAAAAGCAACCTATAAAATCAATGGATTATTTTTGAAAATTTTTTTCATCTTTGGTATAATTTATGCTATAGTTAAAGTAGCGTTGAAAACCGATGTAAGAGATGCCGACCTATAAGTAAAGTAAAAGGGGGAAACATGAAAACAAATATCATATTTCGCAACTTGTTGTTATTGATCACCATGACGTTGCTTATTTCCTGCGGCAATGCTGCACCTGTCACACCAATTCAGATTCCAACATCTGTTTCATTTGCAACCTCGAATTTTGAAGATGGTTTTGTTTCAAAGATGCTAGACAGTGTATCCTTAACAGCTGATGGAGATTGTTCAAATTGTCAATTTATCTTTACTAATTCAGGTCAGGTTGTGACTGATGATTCATGCGGAACAGTAAGTTTTACCAATACAACTGGAAGCATCACAGGTCCAGATACATGGCCGCCAAATTCTATATGCTCAGTTGCAGCTCAGTATGCTGGTTCAGATTTACTTTTACAGGTAAGTGGAGCTTCAACAAGTCAATCAGCATCTCTTAATAAAGCAGACCATGCTGCTTCTGCATCAACATCTCTAACAGAATATATTGATATAAGTATCGAAAGAATCAACTCAGCATTAACAGAAGGCATCATTGCGCATGAAATAACTGATATAGGAGATAATTTAATAATAGGAGATATTGCTTCAGCCCGTAATAGCAATCATGTGTGTTTATTGTCCTTAACAAATGTCGACGATGCACTGGTTGCTAATACTGTCTTATATGGTCAAGCAGACAACTTTGATGCTACACAAACCACTATCGCAACATATGATCCATCTGTAATAACTCTTGTGGACTGTAGAATCGGAGCTTACGAAGATGTTCTTGGCAACAATACTATTGGCGTTATTATAGTCAGGAGCACAACAGCAGAGGAAAAAGCTGCTGGTGAGGGTGATCGAAGAGTAGAATTAACTACATATGATGGAAGTTCGTGGAGTTCACCAATTGCTGTAGCAACTGATTTAACAGATTTTTCATACTATGATGTAGCTGTTACAGAAAATGGAACTTTTTTTGTTGGTTATGTTGCCTCAGGGACATACCTTTACATTAAGGCTTGTTCTTCAACAAGTTGTAGCACAGGTCAACTCGCATCTGAAATGTCATATCTATCTTTAACAGAACATAATAATTATGCTTATATTGTATCATCCAGCGTGAATGACAGCGGCTTTTTAGATGCGGTTATAAAAGTTTATGATACAAATAACAGCCTTATTGCTACCTATACAATCCCTGAAGCAGGTGCTACAGAGGATATCGATTTTCCAGTCATCGCTGTTTCTGATAGCGGCAACTTTATGGTTGCATACGCACTTGCATCAACCGGAGGGATGTATGGTGAATACGTTGATATAAGTGATGGATCAAGACAAACAGTAACAATTGAAGCATCTTCTTCAGAGAGCACCACTATACCAATAACTGCATCAGTTAGCGCAGCAGAAAATCAGTTTCACTTTTATTATTTCAAAACAGACAACTATCATAAACTCAGCAAAGTA
This sequence comes from uncultured Pseudobdellovibrionaceae bacterium, assembly GCA_964561745.1. Taxonomy (GTDB): domain Bacteria; phylum UBA10199; class UBA10199; order 2-02-FULL-44-16; family DYJF01; genus CAZLRI01. Next base: position 1,633 of record CAZLRI010000280.1, read on the forward strand.
TGTTCAGTAGAGAATAATGCGCTGACTTGTTCAAATGCTCTTGACGCTGGTGTACTGAGTTGGGATTTTTCAGAATTTAACTTTGCCACAACAATGGATGGCAGGATGCAAATAATAATGGATAATCGGGTTTTGACCGAGGATTTTAGTATTACATCATCAAGTGTAAGATATGAATACTTAAATTTTAATTTATAAATCTCTCTGCGTTGGTAGCCAAAGGCTTTTCCGCCAGAGGCGGATCAGCCTTTGGCTGAAGTCTGCGTATCTGCGCTTCTTAAAAAAAGCGGTTCTACCAAACAACAATGTGAAATATTTATTAAAGAATTTTTACAAGGGATTCAATAAAAGTTGTTTTTTATGGCACTGATATAGTAATATCAATCCCAAAAAATAATTGCAGTTTATATTGACCGGAAATTTTGAAAAAAGACTAGATTACCCAATCAAGTTGGGTAATGACAAACTACAATTATTTCTTGGATTTGGTATAATATATTTTATTCACTACGAAAACGTTATAGAGCTTTTTACATATGTAGAACCATGAGAAGATAAAATGAACAAAGAGATTTCAACAAAAAACATGGGGATCTTTGAAAGATATTTAACTCTTTGGGTTTTATTTTGTATAGGTGCTGGGATTGTTTTGGGAAAGATTGCTCCAAATATAGCAACCTCTCTTGACAGAATGGCAATCTATGTTGGCGATGCACCGGTTGTTTCAATTCCAATAGCCATCTGCCTTTTTTTCATGATGTATCCGATAATGGTAAAGATAGATTTTATGGAAGTGGTAAAAGCTGGAAAAAGTGAAAAACCTGTCTTACTTACTTTATTCATCAACTGGGCAATCAAACCATTTACAATGTATGCAATAGCTCTGTTCTTTCTTGGTACAGCTTTTTATCATTTTATTGGTCCTGATGCAGTTGATCTTATAAGAATGCCTTTTGGTCTGGATCTTCCAGTAGGAGCATCTCATGGAGCAGGAACAGTCATCTTAGTTGGCGGGATAAAGATGCTGCAAGTCCCGTTGTGGAGAAGCTATCTTGCTGGCTGCATTTTGCTTGGCATTGCTCCATGCACAGCCATGGTTTTGGTTTGGGGATATCTAGCCAAAGGAAATGATGGCCTGACACTTGTGATGGTTGCAATCAATTCCCTAACAATGCTGTTATTATATGGCATATTGGGCGGATTTCTTTTGGGCGTCGGACGGCTTCCTGTGCCGTGGCAAGCACTTCTTCTCTCTATTGCAATATACGTAGCATTGCCTTTGATCTCAGGTTATCTATCAAGACGATGGCTGATTAAAATTAAAGGAGAGAACTGGTTCAAAAAAAAATTCCTTCATGTATTAACTCCTATTACTATTATTGCTTTGCTGATTACTCTTATATTACTCTTCTCTTTTAAAGGAGAAGTAATTCTTTCAAACCCATTAACAATCCTCTGGATTGCCATTCCTCTTTTTATTCAAACAAACCTGATATTCTGGCTGGGGTATGGATTAGCTAGATTACTCAAGCTTAACTACAGAGATGCTGCGCCAGTAGCAATAATCGGCGCCAGCAATCATTTTGAAGTAGCTATAGCAACATCAACAATGCTTTTTGGATTATCTTCCGGAGCCTCACTTGCAACAGTTGTCGGCGTGCTAATTGAAGTGCCGGTAATGCTGATGCTGGTCAAAATATGCCTAAAAACAAAACATTGGTTTAAATCTGACAGCTAAAACATCACGTACTTCTGTGTTTTTTTCAAACGTTTACCTGCTATTCCCAAACATGAAAGAGATCTGATACGCCCACCTGCCTTACGTATCTGCATAATACGATTTACAGTTATCTCGCCAATACCCGGCACACGCAAGAGCTGAAACAATTCAGCTTTATTAATATTTACAGGAAAAAATTTGGGATTTTTACCAGCCCATAATTCTTTTGTATCGGAACTTCCCCCTCAGGAAAGCAGTAAAAAATGGTTAAAACGTAGGCAGGGCAA
>CAZLRI010000281.1:0-3637 GCA_964561745.1 uncultured Pseudobdellovibrionaceae bacterium
TCGTTTAGCCTCTCCTGATTATAATGATGGATTAAGAGCGATTATTAACCGAGTTGTTGGTGATGGGAAATCTTCTCCGCGTAATGATCGCGAAAGAGGCATTCTTGTCAATAATGATAATTCAGATGATGATTATCCATTGCAGGGAAACCCTGATTTTTATTGGAATGCGTCAGGTACCGGGGATGTTGTTGTTGATATGCAATACAACATGAGTGCATATGGAGATGAAAGATATATTGATACACATACTGAAACAAATTCAGAAGATGCAAATCCATTTTTAGAAATGAGATGTAATTCTCTATTAAAGGTCGTTTGTTATCCTGTTGGTGAGTCATCTGGCATAATTGTATTAAAAAATGAATGTCCAGATCCTATCTATAAGGTAGTTTGCAATGTCGGAGAAGGGTATGATGAGCTTGATTTTACGTTAACAGAGGCGACTTCGCAGTATGCAATTGAGATAAATCTTTATGATGGCAATCATAATGTAGTGCGGAGTTTTACTACAAGCGATCGTAATCCGGAAATCTCTATTGGTGGTAATTATAGATTTGAGAATGTCAGAGATGTTTACTATGCAAGCTATACATTTAAAAGAAGGGATACTGTTCGCACATGCTCGGGTGGTTGCGCTTGTAAATCTGTTGGCTGTTGTGATGATTGGTGCGACACTCATTACACTGTCGAACCTGAAGATCCAGCTCAGGTAATTGTAAGAGGACAATTTACAAGACGAAGAGATGTTGAGGTGCCTCGCACAGAATCATGGTCATCCGGTCCAATAGGATGGAGTTCTCCTGCTCTGTTTGGATCAGGTTCCTATTCAATGGGCAGATATCCCTCAGGTACGGGGTTTATCGGCACTGGTGGTCAACTTATTTCTCAGAATTTTAGGTTTGAAGCGCGCGAAAGATTAAATAATAGTTATCGCAACGCCAGTTTTGGCGCCTGTAATAACGGTTATAAAGACCTTCCTTTTGCCAGAGTTTGGATGGGAAATGCCGGCGGCCCAGATACAACAGACTGCATATCCCACTCTCCAAACATGTATATTAATGTTACACAACCCCTATTTTCAACAACTCAGGACACACGTTTATCCAATGGAAAGATAAAAAGCTTGTTTGCCAACTTTAATGAATCAGATTATAAACTCATTTCAAATCCAATAACCATCTATGATTCGTATCCATCAGGTGTGCATCCTGATCTCTATACATTTTCCAATGCAATTCGGATCAGAAATTGGAATGTTGAATTGGAATATCCTAATGGTGATGCAGTACAGGCATTTGAGGTTATCAATAAGCAGATACATGGCGATTCACCAACTATTGATCAGGATAACAATGGTATTCCAGATTTTAATGCCAATATTAGTGATACCTTTCAGCTAAAGATGAAACCCAATGCTGTGCCTCGTCGTTTTATTGAGATTCGTGGAAATGTTGATACAACCGACTATGAACTAAAATACTATGATGCAAGACACAATTTATGGATAGATATTCCAGCAAGACTCAGTAGTGTCGTTCACGAGGATGGCACACGAACACTGGGTTGGTGGGATGTGACACAGCTTAATGGAAGAAGTTTTACTGTCTTGCTTCAGGTGAAAAATGATCGTGACGAAATTAATGAAGATACGATGAACATTGGTATTGGTACAGAGGTTCGTCCGGGTGAAGAGACTGTTGTAGCCGATGCATTTGGCAGGGCAAAATTTTATTTTGATGAGCGGTCGTTGATGGGAGATAGCGCAGTTGTTTTGGTCACAGCAACACCTGTCCCAAATAATGATCCTTTATTACCCATGCTACATTTGCCTGCTGGTAATATTCCAGTAGGTCCAGTATATAATTTGCAGCCAGATGACATTGCTATAAACCCAGCTTATCCGGTGCAAATGGAGATTACATACACATGTGAAGAGGTATGGAATGCATTTGGTGGCAATCCAGCAGAGATGACGGTCTATAATTTGAAAGATAATGGTGAGCTGGAAATTATCTCAACCTTAAATCCTACTGCAGATAGTTGTGATACGCCAGATCCAAATAAGTTTTTTGTCATCACAGCCATGCTGGAGCATTTTTCCAACTATGTTATCCTAAAAGAAAATGGTGATATTCCCAGTTTTATACTGGATGCACCGCAATCAAATGAAGTTTATACAACGCCGCTTCAAATAGCTGGTAGAATATCAGGTCCGGACCTGGAATCGTTTACAGTTCGCTATTATGATGGAGAAACCGTTGCTGGCGATGGTGTTGTTATTTTTGAAGGCACGGAGAATAGTTTTGATTTTAATTGGGAGGCATCTGTCCCAAGTGGAACTTATACACTTGTTTTAAAAGCAATAAATATAGAGGGATTTGAAAATTCGTTAACCATTCCCATACAACTGGATATAGATCCGCCATTAACCAGAATTATGGTGGATGATAAAGTGGTTTTTGAAGGACAGAGTGCATTTGTTACTGAAGATAACATCATATCATTTGTGGCCAATGATGAAACCAATAGCACGACATCTGATGTGACTCGTATTCAGTATAAAATCGATGCTGGCGGATATCTAGAATATATTGCTCCATTTACGCTGGCAGGTTTGGATATTGGTAATCATGAAGTGGCTTATACAGCCTTTGATAAAGCAGGGAATCAGGAGCCGGAAAGGCGGGTAACACTTATATTAAGAGACGATTCCATACCTATGGATGAAACAGAACTTGACACTAAGTTGGTTATCGAAGGTCCAGTCTATGAACTGGAAGATGAAGTTTGGACTAGTCAAGATTCAAATTTTGTGATTGGCGCTACATCTGCTAATCAGATGTTGTCTTTTATATCATATCGTTTAACTGAGGAACAGTTTGTGACTTATCAAAGTCCAATATCCTTAAAGGGATTACTTGAAGGGGTCTATCTCATTGAATACTTTGGAACAGATATTTATGAAAGAGATGAACAAGCACATGAGTTTCGATTTATTATGGATAGCACGTTGCCGAGTACAATGATTAGTATTGATGGTCACCATCAGGAACAAGGAGAAGATATATTAGTAAGTAAGGACGCAGAGATTGCTTTGACAGCACAGGATCAAGGCTTTCTGCCCAGTGGTGTACAAAAAGTTGAATATCGTTTTGATGAAGGTGATTGGGAAATTTATACTAAACCTATTAGTCTTGCAGGGCGATCTTCTCTAGGTCTTGAATATCGATCTATTGATAATGTTGGAAATAAAGAAGATGCAAAGACAAAAAATCTCGTCTTTGATAACAATGCTCCAACTTTAACCTTAATTTCTGCTGATACTGCCTTTTCGCCCAATCATGATAAAATCAATGATGAAATGAAAGTTGTGGTAAATGTCACGGATCAATTTTCAAGCATTCATTATTTCACTCTTCTTATTGATGGTCAAACTGTATATGCAGATCAATCGATTGGTTCTGGAGATCAGACCATTGTATGGGATGGTCATGTAGATGGCGTGCTTTTGTCCAATGATATCTATTTATATGAACTATATGTTTCTGATGAGGCTGGAAATAGATCAAATAGTATTACAGGCGAAGTTGCTCTTGATACTGTAGAACCCAATCTCGCGATATTGGATGAAGGC
>CAZLRI010000282.1:0-1747 GCA_964561745.1 uncultured Pseudobdellovibrionaceae bacterium
CTATTTACAATCAAATCATCAAGGTCAAAAAGAATTGAAGTTATCATATATAATCTCCTGTTTGAATTGGTCGTAGGTATTACATGAATGTAATTATTTGTCAGCATCGGACTTCGTTGTTTGTCATGTGGAAAAGAGGGGGATTTGTTGTTAATTCAAATCTCCCCTAGCCCCTCTTTGCCAAGAGGCTGTGTCATAATTTCAGGCAGGCTGTTCACTAACGTAATAATTTCCTCTGTTGATACAGCATCTACAGGATGTGACCATCTTTGCTCAACAACCTGACGGAGCAAACCCATCCAGAACGATGGAGTGGTTACAAGAGGTTGTACATATCCTTGCCACTCTGCAACCAACGCCCTATAATTTTCAGGAAACATGTTTTGTTTGTATAGAATCCTTCTCATCAAAGAATCAAAGGCAGCGTTCATCCTCAACCTTTGTTCTGAGGATGCTATTCTCCACCACTGTTCCAATTCGGTTTCTATTACAGTAAGCGGATCTAATTCTGTCTCTGCTGCTGCCATAATTTCGGCAATTTTTGCTGCAACAGTCTGGTCTGGTTCTAATTCATCATTGCCGTTATCTTTGATTACTTTTTCTTCAGCGCTGTCTTGTTCCAAAGTTTCCGAAGTTTCTTCTGTCGCAGGTTCAGCCCGCTCGCCATCTCCATTTTCTATTCTTCTTAAATTTAAATCTGTTAAATCTTCATCAGATGCATAAGTAATAGAGGTTTCCACTGGTATAGCTTGCCATCTACCAGACTCGCCTGACATGGGCACAACGACTATGCTCACAGCATGACCTTCACTATCCAATTGTCCGTTTTTCGCCACCAAACCGTTAAATCTAGCTGTCGGGATGCCAGCCATTCTAAGCAGGGTCATGGTGACTTCGGTTAATTCAGCACATGTTCCATGTCGTAATCTATAAATAAGTTTCAGGTATTCGTGGCCATGACCTTGTCTAGCGGCGCTTATTTGCCTGACTTCTTCAAGCTGATCTCGTTCAAGCTTGCTTGTATATTTTTCATATCTAAATCTGCTTAGTACATATCTTTGAATAACAGCAATTGCTTGCTCAACAGACAAGTTTTCCACACTAGCCACCACTTGATTGATCTCATCTTGCATATACTGAGGCAAACCATCAATTGGTACAGCGTCAGTTAAAGTAGTATATTGATCACCATAAATTTCTGCACCCTGCTCTCTTAAATCAGACACTATTATCTTTAATACTGGTGATTCAACCGGACCTGCTGCTACCTTATAATCAATATATTTGCGAAATATGCCGCCATGCCTTACAGCCCGTCCATTTAACGGCACTGGGGTAGTGTGTTCATCAAGATTAACTCCTCTAGCTAAAGCACCACGAACCCTTAACCCATCTCCATTTCCTAAGAAATATTCTAGGGATAACCCAGAAACAACATCACAACCTAAAGTAGCTGGGTTGCGACCAGCAGTAATGGATTGGGCAAAATAGATAGCCCCATCAATTAATAATTCTGGGTGATCAAAGGTCATCATTAATTGATGATTTAAATCCAGCCTATCTACACCAGAATCAGCAGGAGTTCTATTTTCTTCATTCCGCACTAGGTTGGGCACAGAAGTTGGTTCAATTCGCGTAGATGGACGCCTTGTTTGTTCATTTAATAAACGCGCATTTCTTCTTTCAATAAATTCAGACAGAGTTGATTCTGACGGACCCCAAAACCCTGCTTCCATGAATCTGGGTA
>CAZLRI010000282.1:1847-3624 GCA_964561745.1 uncultured Pseudobdellovibrionaceae bacterium
CAAATTCATATCCACTTTCCGCATCTCTGATCTCAACAAATCAAGCACAAAAGACCAGCCCATCGTTTTTGCCGCACGCACTAACTCATCCAACGGCAGAACATTTCCCTGCACACTTTGATTCAGGGCATCTTGGAATAATTCTACAATGTGTTGCGGAGGTTCGGTCTCGGCAATAGCTACGGAACGATCATCTCTACCTTCATCAATTTCAATGTGCGGGGTCTCTCCATAATCTCGTCTGCTACTCGGTCCGAGCAGTTCCTTCATAATCCTGCCTGGCAAGTCTTTGCTACTGCTCACATCATTTATAGGGACAACCACCCCATGATTATTACTTAGAAATGCTTCTACCCTGTCGTGTAAATCCTTTGATCCAGCATGCCGCACTATCATCTCAATAGATGGTGGAACCCTAAAGGAATTATTTCCAAACTCAACAACAGTTGAGGGAAAAGTTGCTGTATCGCCAATCTGCACTGGCACAACATCATAACCATAGCCATCTAATAAGGAAATTCTGCTTTGTAGCTTAGTTAAGTCCTCTTCGTAAAAATTTGAGACAACAAATACTGTTTGACGCCCTTGACCTCTTGATAAACGCGGAAATTGTCCTCTTGCTATGCCCAATTTCAGCGTTTCCAAGGCTGAAGTCCTGTTTTCTTCGGATATACCGGCATCTTCCAAGACATTTTTAGCAACCTGTACGGTATTTTTCGGACATCCCCGTCCCAAATGAGACTGATCTCCGACAACCAATTTTACTATTCCCTTTTTTCCCTTTCTCAAGTTTAGAGAAGCCAAAGTGGTAATAGCTATAGCTGTATTGCCCCAGCCAGCATTGAAAGCAGATGAACTGGCGATCACGGTAATGGGAGGCACTTGTGCTGATTCTTCATTGACCCGTACCACAACTTGCCCAGCATTGGGTAATCTGGCTGTAGCATGCTGGTCCACACGCCAGCCGTTTCTTCCCTCTGGCGTATTTGGCACTACTAGCGTTTCCCTAAACTCTCCGCCATGTCCTGGCCTGCCTGTTTTAATTGGTCCTTCTTTTGCCTGTCCACGCCGACGAGGTCTAACATGTTTACGAGAGGCTGATGCCTTCTCAACTAAAACCGCAATATCAGCGATTTCGTTCGGTCTGGAATTGTCCTGTTCTTCCAGATATTTGTTAATAAGAGATGTTTGCAAATCAGCAGGAATAGAGGGATTGTCGTGCACAATATCCAAAATCCTGTGGTCAGATATCTCGGACAAAATAATTGATGCTACTCTTAGCAAACGCTGATCACTTGAATGGGTCAAAAATTCGATGAGGGCATTTTCCATTCTCCTGCCGCCCAGAGCTGTTAAAGCGCCAAAAACAGCATGAGAAATAGTATGCTTTTGAGTTGTTATTGCTTCCATCAAAACCGGCACAGCCCGATCATCACCGATCTGACCCAACGACACAATGGCATTTAATGCCAAACCTGATTCTCTATCCTCTTGCACAATTCTCATTAATGGCGCCACAGCTCGACGGTCACCAATCTTGCCTAATAAAACAGATGCCATTCCTCTTCTTTGCAATGTGGATTCTGTGTCTTGCATCATCGCAATCAAACCCGGTACATGATTGCGATGCACCACATCCTCAATTGTTCCAATACTTGAATCAATCACCATCAATGCCTCAATGCCGCGAATATCGCCGGTGCTGGCAAGGGCGCGGGCAAGGATACGGCGATCTTCTTCCATCATTTTCATACTTAACAAGTTTGCTAACTCATCC
>CAZLRI010000283.1:0-3562 GCA_964561745.1 uncultured Pseudobdellovibrionaceae bacterium
AGATAAATGATAGCTTATATATAACATCAGCAACGCCTATTAAATTACTAGCTTCAAGCGATAAACCAGATATCACATTGGTTGAATATAGGATTAATTCAGGTGAGACAACCCGATTTACACTTGAAAATGCGAAATCTTTTACAACACCAGATTTTACCGTACCAGACGAAAGAAATAATACAATATATGGCAATGTCTCAGATGATTATGAAAATGCCTATAGCGCTTCAAGATCTGTCATTGTAGACAATTCGCCACCTCAAACAAAAATTACCCAAAGCCAAGAGATTCCTGGAGATGTTAACTTTGTTTCACCCAGCACAAGCTATAGTTTGAGCGCTCAGGATAATTTGGTGGGTGTGAAAGAAATAATGTATAAAATTGATAATGCTATTTGGAGTACCTATGCAGGCACATTTGATTTAATGAGTTTTTCAGATGGAGAACATAAAATCTATTACAAGAGTACAGATCTTTTAAGTAACCAGGAAAATGTTAATACTCAACGTGTAGATGCTATATCTATCGATGCGGGTCTTTCACAATCTGATGCGCCTAGAATTCTTGTTTATGATCTCGATGAATCCAATAGCTTGGTTGAATTTTTAAATATTGGCGATATATCATCACAGTCTTTACTTTTCTTAATGGAAATTTTTGAAACCAAACATTGGCATTACAAATTTGTGACATCTTCACGGGAATTTTTGGAAGATTTAAGAGGAGATGAATTTGATTTAGTAATGATTTTGACTGATCAGGAAAACTTTGTCATTGAAGGTAATGATTTTAACACAAAGCTCTTTGGGGAACTAACAGAACGTATTCATAATGGTTTGACCTTCATGGCGATCAATCCAACAGAAACGATAGATGGTGTACCGTGGGATACTATGTGGCAGCAATTTATTTTTTCTGGTTCAAATATTTCTTCCGATCGATTTGTATCAACATTTTATGTATTAGGAAAAGGTAGGATCATCTCTTTTGGAGAAAACCCTGCTGTTCTCGCCAATGGACTTTCAGAAGATGAAAAAGATATTCTTAAAGAAGAATTTATTGAATTATTGAGAACTTATAAAGGCATAGATTCAAATAATTCGCCTTTGGAAGTTGTTGGATTGGATATTGTTTTAACGAACAAAGATAGGCCGGTAAATATTGGTGCTAATGCATATATGCCAGAGGGCGTAGCGCTTATAAAAGCTTTGGCTACGGAAAGAGATTCCTCGTGGGTAGTCGATTTGAAGCCAAATGAAACGCATAGGTTAAGATATATAACAAGATTACCAGCTGCCAAAACTGATCTTAAATTTAATGCAGACACTCTAACAACTTGGGATAGTGGTTTGACGTATGATTTACATATTTCCACGAATCTTGAAATGAGCAATGGATGGCAATTTTTTTGGAATGAGGCAATTAACAAATTGGAGAGATTAGCTTTTGACGACAAACTTCCGGATGGTGCATGGGCTTTAGTTAATCAGCTTATTAACCAATTTAATGCGATTAATGAAGATGACCCTGATAATTATGAAGCAAGAATTGATTTAATTTTGAATTGTGTTTGGAACTTAAAAGTATTGGAAGGTATTCAAGATATCAATGATCTACGATTTGATTTGGATGAAGCTTTGGAAGGACTTGCTCTATTAACTACAGAGGCAGGTCAGATGCCGAGTTTTTCAACGACTGCTGTAGACTCGGATGGAGATGGATTATCCGATGATATTGAAGATGCGGCAGGCTTGGATCGATTGGATATGGATACAGATGATGATGGTGTAATTGATGGTATGGAGCGGGGCGCATTGATTGATTCAGATGAAGACGGGCTGATCAATGCATTAGATACAGATAGTGATAATGATGGATTATCAGATGGTCTTGAAATGGGATTGACTGAGATTTCAGAGGATCCAGATGGTTTTGGCCCAATCAAGAGTACAAATGTGGAAAAGGGTGCTGTTGTTATGGATACTGATTCAGCGACGACAACCAATATGACACTCAAAGACACGGATGGCGGTGGATTAATGGACAACGAAGAGGATGCAAACTTAAATGGAAAGATGGATATTGGTGAGACAGACCCAAACAATCCAAATGATGATACCAATCCGACATTTGCAACAGGTGGTGGCGGTGGAGGCGGGTGTGTGCTTGTTGCAGAAGCATCATCTTTTGATATTACATTCATGATAATGCTTTTTGTGTTTTTGATTTTTTGTATTTGTTATCCCAGCAAAGCTTTTAAGCGGGGATCCATATTTTTATCTGGGGGTTCTGTTAAAACAGAAGAGGATATGAAGTGAAAAAAAATATATCCCCATTTGTTGCGTTGATTTTTTTTCTGACTCAGCTTGGCATATTGCATGCAGCGGATACATGCCTTCGAGGTTTTAATGTCAACAATTGGCATTTGTCGCCCGATCATAGCGGTGTGTTTTCTGTTTATGGTTCTCAGACGCTGGGTCATCTGAAACCCTCTTTTAGGTTGAGTACTCAGATTGCTGGCAGCCTCATTCAAGCTGGGAATCCAGTAAACAACCAAACAACCGATCTGATGAAGACATTACTGACAAGTGATATGGCAGTAGCTATCGGTTTAACCGATTATATGGACATGGGTGTTATTGTTCCTGTTATTGCATATGACCGCTCTATGAACGTGGATATTCAGCAGCGATTTACCTATCAAGGTGTTGGGGATTTGCTCTTTGATCTGAAAGTCAGGATATTAAAGGATCGAGCAAAACAGGTTGGATTAGGTGCAATATCTCGTTTATCTGTACCAACAGGCAATGATAAAAACTTTTTGGGATCGTCAAAACCAACAGGAGAGCTGGGACTTGTGCTCGATAAAACATTAGGCTCCTTTTATCTTGCTTCGAATGTAGGTTATCGTTTTGCAGACAAAGTAACCGTAAGAAATGTCATCAGTGGTCGAAATTGGAACATCCATGACGATGATCGTTTTATTTTTGGACTGGGTGCAAAATATTCATTGCCCTTTCAGAATCGCTCATGGGCGTTATCTGCTTCCTTAGTTGGTTCTGTTATTGCGAATGATATAAAAAAAATTTCAACACCAGTATTGGTGGATGCAGGTTTGCAGAAGCGATGGAATAATGGAGGCTTTGTTGAAATGGGTGGTGGAAGAGGATTAACGAATGCTGTTGGATCTCCGTCATATCATGCATTTTTATCAATCGGTTATGGTGGAGGATTTGCCTATCGAAAGAAAAAAGAAAAATATCCTGAGACTGCTGAGGGAGAAAAGATCAAACGCACATTATATTTTGCATTTAATAGCGATCAGATTGATCCTAAAGAAAACGATCAACTTCGAGAGATCGCAGAGAATCTTGCGCAGAATGAAAATTACAATGTTATCGTTGAAGGTCATTCAGATAGTATGGGATCTAAAAGATATAACATGCGTTTGAGTCAAAAACGTGCCGAGAAAGTTAAGCAATATCTGATATGGTTTGGAGCGGATAGAAATCAAATTGATATTAAATGTTTTGGTGAAAGTATGCCAGTTGCTACAAAT
>CAZLRI010000284.1:0-3553 GCA_964561745.1 uncultured Pseudobdellovibrionaceae bacterium
AAACTCGTTTTTTCTGTGCTTTGAACTAAGCTGGTCATATTATTCATGAGAAATATAATTCTTCTTTAGACAGAACCCAACAAGGAAAATGATAGTGAATAATGAGATACCGGCACCTATTATTACAATCCGAGGTCTGAAAATAAACTTAACATTATGAGGTCCGGATGGAACGATAACAGCTCTCATCATCCCAAGCACTTCAAGAATATCAACATTATCGCCATCAATAGTAGCACGCCAACCAGGATACATCCTATCCAAAAGAACTAGGACTGAAACAACTGGAGCATTTATCGCCAGCTTAAGACTTCCCTCTTCGCGATCTAAAATTCGAACAAAACCCGTATCAATTTTTTGAAGCGCATTATTACCGCGCAAAACAGTATCAATCTGCGTTATCAATGTGCCATTGTCATCTGAATAATTTTCTATAGGCATCAAAAATATTCTAGGAAAATATTCTCTTTTCTCATATATCTTCCCATCGTTATTAGAATAAACCAACTTATAATTCCTATCGTCGACCCCCTCATGTTCTGGTGGAGTTATCAAGAACCTTACATTCAGCAGATCATAACGACCTTCATCAAATAGTGGTTGTTCTAGCGTTAAACTTTCGCATATCCTCGCATCACTAATCCCATAAGGTAAGAGCTCATTGGGTCGTGCGGTCGGTGGCTCAGTCAATCTATTCCATTCGGAAATAACACGGTACTCACCATTCTGCTTTTGCAAATATTCTATGAGTGAAGTTGATGGATACACGTTACTCTGGTCCACAAATGGCAACATTCTTCCCGACAGCTCTACTAGGTCCACAACGGTAAACAAAAAGACCAAAATACCCAGACAAATTCCATTTCCTACAGCACGAAAATATCGGAAAACGATCAGTGTAAGAACAGTGATCAAAGCGAACTTTAATATGAACGGAGACATCAGAGTATAATTTTCAACAAAGCTAATCGCCTTGTGTATCTGCCAGTCGATATCATAGCCATATAGGCTAGAGAAATTACCAGAAAGAATAAAATCGGTGACCTTTCTTGTTACCAAATTCTCGAACACGCTTTTTTTAATGCTAATAACTGTGCTGAAGAGCAAAACAACAGACAAAAAAGCCATTGAGTAAATCAACAAACGTCTAAATAATGGTCCGTCATAACCCCTATTTTTCATCATCCAATCTAATCCAATGGCCGCGAGAATAGCTAATCCAAATGACGTCACGCCAAGCAATCGCAGATATGTAAACATATAGAGCGGAGTGAATAATGCTACGGCTGCAGGGAATATGGCAACCCATAGAGCCAATTGAGCATAAAATGACTTAGTGCATTTGGAGACCGCTACGATCGCGCAAAGAAGCGGGGCAACACCGATATACGCCCTCCACTCCCCTGAGGAGTAAACCGCCCCGAAATTCAGCTTACCAAAAATCGTCTCAATCGCACTTTTGAAATCAATCGTGTTCACATTTCCTAGAAATTCTGGAAATATCGTACCAATAATCACTGCAGGCGTAAGTATTAAAGGTTTTTTTACAAGCATCGCGAACCAACTGATATTGTCAAAGCGCTGTCTGTTATTATCAAATAGAAAGAACTTTAAATTTGGGATCAGAAATACAGCTGAGAGAGCTGAACCAAGGGCAACGATTGCTAGAAATACGAATAGATGATCGCGCAAATGATGGACCTTTTCGACTCGATATTCGTAAAGGACCCTAGTGATAAAATATGCCAACAGAGCCAGTAAAATATAGCTCATGGACTGTATCGAGCTGTTAAGTATAGCCATGCCGAATATCAATGCAGATAGCGCGACATAATACCTTCTTCCACAACTATAATATCGCTCTAAACAATAGAACAGCCACGGCAGAGCAACCAGTGCACCAACAATATTTTCAACCGATAGGTACTCCAAGACAGGATAAGATAGTCCGAAGGAGATAGCCCCGACTAAACACGGAAAGAGCAACAGTCGCATATAGCGCAAAAATATGAACATCCCCAACATAGCCAGAAATATCTCCAATAAATGAAAAAGATTGTTCGCCAACTGGGGTGAAAATAACCAAAGCAATGCAGTGGACAAGCCATATATGCCGCTGACTCCGCTCATCGGATATCCTGCCCCCAGCTCATCGCACCAGAGCGGGAACGCCCCCCTCTTCAGCTCTTTGCTGATGAATATCTTCCATGGATAGAACACTGATGTAGCGTCTGACAGAGAATGTCTTGTTAAGTCCTCCTTTTGAGGCATGATAACTTTCCATGGATATTCCTTGCTGAGCGTATCGACCGGCACAAGAACCTTGTTCGAAAACAGTGCGCCGAAAAATATAAAAATGGATATCCCAAGTATTATTGCAACCGCCAAGATATTTTCTTTCCAGATATTTTGCATTTGATAAATTATTCTTATGGTCTTTTAGCTACGAGGAGTGTTGAACAGCCCAATGGAAAATTCACCCTTTTTAATAATGATGTCTCTACATCAAGAAACTTCAGCAATACCCAATTTAGAAATCCTGGCACTGTAGCTACATCGGTTTTCAATCTTCCCTTTTTTATTTTGACAAGCGACCATAAGATGGGAAAGTAAAAGAAGTTAATATAACTAAGCTTTAAGACTTCAAAACCAGCATTTCCTACTAGTATTCGGATCTCCTTCGTGGTGTAGCGATGATAATGATCCAGCCTCACATCACGATCACTCCATAAGAATTGAAATGCAGGGATAACCATCATGACCAACCCGCCCGGTCTGCATACCCTATATAATTCGTTTATCGCCTGTTGCGGGCTCTCGATATGCTCTATCACATCCACCGCTAAACATAGATCAAAGGATTTTGACTTTAGAGGAAACGTCTTCGCATTGGAAACCATCACATTGGATATTCCACGAGCAAGGCAGTACTGTTGAGATAGTTTAGATGTGTCAAGTCCACTTACCTTTCCATATTTATTAAAAAATTGAAGCGTCGCTCCAGCGCCAGGACCCAGCTCGAAAATATCATAACATCTTCCCTGACATAGGGGGGGGATAGCTAATCGATATTTCTTCCAAAATTCGAACAACATGTTTCGCGTGGACACAGAGCGCCAAAGCTTGTCCTCATTTGCATATAGATCGTGATAGATGAATTCCTGCATTTAAATATTCTTTATATTAACGTATTAAATTAACGGTTCTCCAATATTTCTCTAACAAGATATGGAGTCTTGTTTTGCGACTCGCAGTAAATTCTTATCATTAGTTCTCCGAGAAATCCCATCATGAAAAGTAGAAAGCCAATTATAACAAAGAATACTGTCATAATCGGAAGCGGTGTTTGCCCAAAATTTCTTATAGAAAATAATTTGAGAACGATTGCAACAAATCCAAATAAAAAACCCAAACAACAGGTTACAAATGCACCACTTGCAAAAACAAGCAGCGGACGGCTCTGAGTTAAGAATTTAATGGTGAGTAAATCTGAAACATCTTTTACTGCCTTCATAAAATAGTGTTTAGAAATACCACCTTTCCTCTCATGATG